>CAYVUJ010000125.1:4727-5069 GCA_964454825.1 uncultured Lachnospiraceae bacterium
GAACCATACAGGTTTCCTTACCTGATATCCCTGCTCAAGCAATTCCATCACGTCATAACTCTGACTAACGCTAAAAAGGGAATGAGCGGGATAGTCTGTGTAGTGTACGTTGGCGCTGGCTGTATCCTTGGTCGAGCTATACGTTATTTCAATATGGTTAGGCAACTGGCCTGTACGCTGATACACTACAGGTGCACTCGGCTTATACATTTTTGTGGGGATCATGGCACGGAGTTCGCGCTTGATCCTCTCAGCCCAATACTTTGCCTTCTGCTGTGCTTGCTGAATACTGCCCGTACCCGCAGCGGCTTGCTGGCCTAGCTGCTGTGCGAAAGCGTTGAC
>CAYVUJ010000126.1:0-5012 GCA_964454825.1 uncultured Lachnospiraceae bacterium
GACGACGGCGCGGGTGAGGTGATCATGTGGCGCGTCGGCTCCTTCCTCAACGCCCAGAGCGTCGAGGGAACGAACGCCCTCCAGGACCGCGTACTGCGGGACAACCATCAGCATATCCCCGCGCTCTTTGCAAACGACATTCTCCACGGCTACAATACAACCATGCCCACCCCCATCGCCCAGTCCTGCTCGTGGGACCCGGAGATCGCCCGCCGCTGCTGTGAGGTCGCCGCGCGTGAGGCGTACAACGCCGGGACCACATGGACCTTCGCGCCGATGGTCGACATCGCCCGCGACCCCCGCTGGGGACGCATCGTCGAGGGCTACGGTGAGGATCCGTACCTTGCATCCGACTTTTCCGCCGCCTCCGTCGTCGGCTTCCAGGGCGAGTGCCTCGGCGAAGAGAAGGGCCACATCTTTGCGTGCCTCAAGCATTTCGTCGCGTACGGCGCATGCATCGGAGGGCGCGACTATAATGCGGCGGACATCTCCCTCCAGACCCTCCACGACGTGTATCTCGCCCCCTTCAAGGCGGGAGTGGAGGCAGGCGCGGCGACACTCATGAGCGCGTTTGAGTCGATAAACGGCATCCCCGCCTCCGGAAATAAGTACACCCTCTGGGAGGTGCTGCGCGAGAAGTGGGGCTTTGACGGATTTGTCGTCAGCGATTACGATTCCATCATAGAGATGATCAACCACGGCTTCTGCGAGGACGAAAAGGACGCGGCGGCAAAGGGCTTTGACGCCGGAGTCGACGTTGTGATGCTCGGAAATCTTTACAACACATACCTGCCGCAGCTTGTGCGCGAGGGAGTGATCCCCGAGGAGCGCATCGACCGCTCGGCGGCGACGATAATCGCATACAAGTACCTCTTCGGGCTGATGGACGAGCCGAAGCGTGAGCCGGAGGATGCCTCGCTCCCCTTCTGCGCCGAGCATCTCGCCGTCGCGCGTGAGAGCGCCGCACACAGCGCGGTGCTTCTCGAGAACGACGGCACGCTCCCGCTCACGCGCGAGAAGGCAAAGGGCAAGCGCATCGCCGTGATCGGCCCTGCCGCCGATGATGTGCGGCTGTATCTCGGCGCATGGTGCGGTCCGGCGAACACGGATCACACCGTCACGGTGCTCGCGGCGCTTCGTGAGGAGTACGGAGATATCGCCGAGATCGAGTATGTGCAGGGCTGTGTTTTCCGCCAGATCGACGAGAACGATCCGGAGGATGACGGAAGCGGCATCCCCGAGGCGGTGGCTCTCGCCGAGCGCAGCGACATCGTGATCGCGTGCGTGGGCGAGCACAACATTGACACGGGCGAGTGCCAGTCGAAGGCGGACCTGAACCTCACGGGACGTCAGGAGGAGCTGATGCGCGCGTTGGCGGAGACGGGCAAGCCGATCATCACCGTGCTTGCAAACGGCAGACCTCTTGCGATCAAGTGTCTGAAGGATACCTCGAACGCTCTGCTGGACATATGGTACGGCGGCACTGAGGCCGGTCACGGCGCGGTGGATGTGATCTGCGGACGGCACAATCCGTCGGGACGTCTGACAACGTCGTTCCCGTACGTGCCGGGGCAGATCCCGGTGTTCTACAACCGTCTGTCGACGGGACGTCCCACGCCGAAGCTTCCGTGCGTGCGGTATTGGGACGCGCCGTACGAGCCGCTGTATCCGTTCGGCTACGGCAAGTCATACACGGAGTTTGAGTACAGCGATCTGACACTTAGTGCGGCCGAGATGGCCGCGGACGGAGAGATCGAAGTGCGTGTGAAGGTGACGAACAAGGGCGCGCTTGCGGGCTATGATGTGGTGCAGATGTATGTGCGCGACCTTGTGGCGAGCCGGTGCCGCCCGATCAAGGAGCTCAAGGGCTACGAGAAGGTGTGGCTCGAGCCGGGCGAGACGAAGGAGGTCGTGATCCCGCTGATCGCCGAGGAGCTTGCTTTCGCAGACGAAAAGTGCGACATGATCGTCGAGCCGGGCAAATTCAAGCTGTGGATCGCCCACGACAGCGCCGACGAATCGCTCGAAACGGAGTTTTGGGTGAAGTGAAGGGGCGAAGGGAGCGGGGCGCCGCCCCGCACCCCGCCGGGCTTTGCCCGGACCCACTAAAGGGACAAGTCCCTTTGGAATCCCAACTAAGGGAAATAAATAGGATGTGTGCGCCGAACTAAGGTGCGCAATAACCCACAAAACAGCGAGCGGGTTTGCACAAATCCCCACCTAAAGTCGCTTACCCTGACCCTCTCCCTTAGTTGGGAGTCCAGAGGGACAATGTCCCTCTGGCGGGGTGCGGGGCAGCGCCCCGCGAAAAGCAGGGGTGCAGGGGACGGCAGTCCCCGCCTTTAAAGGAGACTACTATGACCTATGGATTTCTTCCTGCCACGAAGGAGGAGTTTGAGCGCAGTGGCATTTCACAGCCGGATTTTGTCTACGTCTGCGGCGACGCGTACGTGGATCACCCGTCCTTCGGCGCGGCGATAATCTCCCGCGTGCTCGATGCACAGGGCTTTTCCGTATGCATTCTCGCACAGCCGGATTTTCGCAGTACGGACGACTTCAAACGCTACGGCAAGCCGCGGCTCGGCTTTCTTGTGTCATCCGGAAATATAGATTCCATGGTCGCTCATTATACCGCCGCGAAGAAAAAGCGTTCCGACGATTACTATTCCCCCGGAAAGAAAGCCGGACTTCGCCCCGACCGCGCGGTCATCGTCTACTGCAACCGCATCCGCGAGGCGTACGGGGATATCCCCATCATCATCGGCGGGCTTGAGGCGTCGCTTCGCCGCTTCGCGCATTACGACTACTGGGACGACCGTGTCCGCCGCTCGATCCTCGTCGACTGCCGCGCCGATATCCTCTCATACGGCATGGGCGAGCGCAGTATCAGCCGCGTCGCACAGCTTCTTAAAAAGGGCGTGCCTGTGAAGAAGATACGCGACGTGCCGGGTACGGCGTATCTCGCCCGCCGCGGCGACGTCATCAATTTCGACCCCGCCCGCGGGGACCGCACCTCGCCCGATGGGTATGATTATGACGAACTGAAAACATCGAAGGAAGCGTACGCCGCCGCCTTCGCACTGCAATATGAAAACAACGACGCTGTCAACGGACGCGCGCTGGTCGAATACTACGCGGACCGCATGCTCGTTGTCAATCCGCCATCACCGCCGCTCGAGACCGAGGAGCTCGACAAAGTATATGCGCTCCCGTACGAGCGGACGTATCACCCGATGTACGAGGCCGAGGGCGGCGTTCCCGCGATCACGGAGGTACGCTTTTCGCTCACTCACAACCGCGGATGCTTCGGCGGATGCAATTTCTGCGCGATCGCGTATCATCAGGGACGCGCCGTGCGCGCACGAAGCGAGGAGAGCGTCCTTAGCGAGGCAAAGCTTCTGACGCAATTGCCCGATTTCAAGGGATACATCCACGATGTCGGCGGGCCTACGGCGAACTTCCGCCATGCGGCGTGCGAAAAACAGCTCAAAAGTGGTGTGTGTCAGAAGAAGAGATGCCTTGTGCCAAAGCCATGTCCGAATCTCCGCGCAGATCACCGCGAATACATGGAGCTTCTGAAAAAGATCTCCGCTTTGCCGGGGGTGAAGAAGGTGTTTGTCCGCTCGGGCATACGCTATGACTACCTGATGGCGGACAAGGATGACTCGTTCTTCAGGTATCTGGTGGAGAATCACGTCAGCGGCCAGCTCAAGGTCGCGCCCGAGCACTGCGCGCCGAATGTGCTCCATCATATGGGCAAGCCGACGATCGACGTGTATGAGCGCTTCCGCAAAAAGTTCCTGCAATTCTCGGCCGAGTGCTCAAAGGAGCAGTACATCGTGCCGTATCTCATGTCGGGGCACCCGGGGAGCACGCTCGACGATGCGATCGAGCTTGCGCTGTACACAAAGAGGATCGGTCTCAATCCGGAGCAGGTGCAGGACTTCTATCCCACGCCCGGAAGTGCGTCGACGGTGATGTACTACACGGGGATCGACCCGTTTTCGGGCAAGCGCGTACACATACCGGATCGCCGCGAGAAAATGCTCCAGCGGGCGCTGCTTCAATACAAGCGTCCGGAGAACCGCAGGCTTGTGCGCGAGGCGCTCTTTGCCGCCGGCCGGGCGGACCTGATCGGGTACGGCGAGGGCTGTCTGATCCCGCCCGCGCGATCGGGAGAGCGGAGCGCATCCAATGGCGGTGCACGCGCGGACGATCAAAGCCATAGACATGCGAAAGGCGCGTCACCGAAGGGGCACGCAGCCGACGCTCGGCGCGACGGACGCACGAAAGGCGGAGCGCCGAAGGGCGGCGGGAGCAAGGGCGCATCCGCTGAGCGAAAGAACGCGCCGAAGTCGCGTAAGGGCTGGGCCAAGGCGAAGAAGAAGCGGTGAGGGGAGCGGCTATGCGGGGGCGTTGCCATACACGGCATGAAGTTTGTGCTATCAATGCCAATTTACGTGCCGGTGTACTGGAGAAATGCCGTTTCACGGCATTTCTCCGCGAATGCCGCAAAGCGGCATTCTACCCGAGCTTTGCCCAAATTTGAACGCCCCACCAAAGGGCCATTGGCCCTTTGGAATCCCGACTAAGGGGAATTATAGGGCGGCTGCGCCGCGGGCGAAGTCTGTGCAAATCCGTTAGTTGGGAGTCCAGAGGGACGAAGTCCCTTTGGTGGGTCCGGGCAACGCCCGGGCGGGGTTTGGGGCGCAGCCCCAACGTAACAAGCACCCGCGCGAGCGGCGTAAGCCCGAGCGCAAATGAAATCTGCGCCCCGCAATATCACTGTATGCAGACTCCCTCTGCCCTCGGACTCCGCCAGCGCGGCATTTTGTTTGTGCGTATCGGCCAATTTATGTGCCGCGCGCGTAGAATGCCGCAAAGCGGCATTCTACCATTTCTTTACATTAAACTTGTTCGCGTGGGTTTGCGATGTTGGAGGCGTTGCCTCCAAACCTCCACGAGGGGCTTTGCCCCTCGACCCCAGTGGGGGACATTGTCCCCCACCCCCC
>CAYVUJ010000127.1:0-4986 GCA_964454825.1 uncultured Lachnospiraceae bacterium
GGACCGCGCACAGATTCTCACCGAAGCTTTGCCGTATATCAAGCGCTACACCGGCAAGACCGTCGTGATCAAGTACGGCGGCAACGCCATGATAAACGAGAGCCTCAAGGAGCAGGTGATGGAGGACATCGTCCTTCTTTGGCTTATCGGCGTGAGGGTCGTGCTCATACACGGCGGCGGTCCGGAGATCAGCGATATGATGAAGCGGCTCGGCAAGGAGTCCGTCTTTGTGGATGGGCTTCGGGTCACCGACCGCGAGACGGTGGACATCGTCCAGATGGTTCTCGCCGGCAAGATAAACAAGACCCTTGTCAACATGCTCGAGATGAAGGGCGGCAAGGCCGTGGGACTTTCGGGCATGGACGGCCGTCTCATCGAGGCGAAGATCAAGGATGAACGCCTCGGATACGTGGGGGAGATCACGAAGATCAATATAAGCCCTGTTACCGACCTGCTCGATAAGGGATATATCCCGGTCATCTCCACGCTCGGATGTGACAGGGCGGGGAATACCTACAATATCAACGGCGACACGGCGGCAGCGCACATTGCGGGTGAGCTCGGCGCGCAGAGGCTCATAATGATGACGGATATCGCCGGGATACTGCGGGATAAGGACGACGAGTCCACGCTCATTCCCGAGCTGACTGTTTCCGAGACGAAGAAGCTCTATGAAGAGGGCATCGTATCCGGCGGAATGATCCCGAAGGTGGACTGCTGCATCGAGGCGATAAGCGAGGGCGTGAAGAATGTCGTAATAATGGACGGCAGAGTGCCGCATTCCATCCTTATGGAGCTTCTTACAAATGAAGGCGCCGGAACATGGATAAGAGGAGAGTGACAATGAGTATCACAAGCATTGACAACACATACGTAGCGCACACATATAAGCGTTTTCCCGTGGAGATCGTCGCCGGAAAGGGCTCCGTTGCGATCGGAGCGGACGGGAAGGAGTACATCGATCTCGGCTCCGGCATCGGAGTGACCTCCTTCGGCATGGCGGACGAGGCGTGGCAGAAGGCTGTGACTGAGCAGATCTCGAAGGTCCAGCATACGTCGAATCTTTACTACACCGAGCCGTGCGCGCTTCTGGCACAGAAGCTCTGCGAACGCACCGGAATGAAGCGCGTTTTCTTCTCAAACTCCGGCGCGGAGGCGAATGAGTGCGCAATCAAGGTTGCAAGAAAGTACGCCGCAGATAAGAAGGGTGAGGAGTATTTCACCATCGTTACGCTCGAGAACTCTTTCCATGGCCGGACGCTGACGACTCTTGCCGCAACCGGGCAGGAGCATTTCCATAAGCTCTTTCAGCCGCTCACGCCGGGTTTTGTCTCTGTGAAGGCGAACGATCTCGACGCCATGATCACTGCCGCGACCGAGCAGAAGGCGGCGGCGATCATGATCGAGTGCATCCAGGGCGAGGGCGGCGTTCTTCCGCTCGAGGCGGACTACGTGAAGGCGGTGGCAAAATTCGCCGCCGATAACGACATTATCCTCATTGTGGACGAGGTACAGACAGGAAACGGCCGCACAGGCAAGCTCTATTCGTACATGAACTTCGGTATCGAGCCGGATGTGGTTTCCACCGCAAAGGGACTGGCGGGCGGCATCCCCATCGGAGCGACGCTCCTTGCGGACAAGGTTAAGGATGTCCTCTCGTACGGGGATCACGGCTCGACCTTCGGAGGCAACCCTGTCTCCTGTGCGGCGGCAAACAGCATCATCGACAGGCTCGATGACAGCTTCATGGATGAGGTCACCGCAAAGAGCAAGCTCGTTTTTGACACGCTCAAGGGCGTAAAGGGCATCGAAAGCGTCGACGGAATGGGGCTTATGCTTGGCATCAAAACGAGCCGCCCGGCCGCCGAGGTCGTCGCAGAGTGCATTGCCGGGGGAGTCCTCTGCCTTACGGCGAAGGACAAGGTCCGTTTGCTTCCGGCACTCAATATACCGACAGAGGTGCTGAAAAAAGCGCTCGATGTGATCAAAACTGCCGCCGCAAAGGAGGACGAGTAAATGAATATCGGACTTAAGGGAAAGAGCTTTCTTAAACTGCTCGATCTGACTCCGGATCAGATCGAAGGACTCATTGATCTTGCCGCCGAGCTGAAGGCGAAGAAGAAAAACGGTGTGCCGCACCGTCTCTGCGAGGGAAAGAACATCGCCCTGATCTTCGAAAAGACGAGCACGCGTACCCGCTGCTCCTTTGAGGTTGCGGCGGCCGATCTCGGGATACATCCCGTATATCTTGATCCGCAGGGTTCGCAGATCGGGAAGAAGGAGTCGATCGCGGACACCGCGCGCGTGCTCGGACGTATGTTCGACGGAATTGAGTACCGCGGCTACGGTCAGGAGATCGTGGAGACGCTGGCGCAGTACGCGGGCGTTCCGGTGTGGAACGGACTGACCAACGAATATCATCCCACACAGATCCTGGCGGATTTTCTCACGGTTCGTGAGCATTTCGGCTCACTTAAGGGGAAAAAGCTCGTCTATATGGGCGATGCGCGCTATAACATGGGCAACTCCCTTATGGTCGGATGCGCGAAAATGGGAATGCACTTTGTCGCCTGTGCGCCGAAGAAGTATTTCCCGGATCAGGCGTTGATAGATGTATGTACGAAGCTCGCCGCCGAGACAGGTGCCGTCCTCGAATTCGAGGAGGATGTCACCAAGGCGACAAAGAACGCCGATGTGATCTACACCGACGTTTGGGTTTCAATGGGCGAGCCGGATGAGGTCTGGAAGGAGCGCATCGCTGATCTCACGCCGTACCGGGTGACGATGGACTGCCTCAGAAATGCCGGAGAGCAGTGTCGCTTCATGCATTGTCTGCCGGCGTTCCATGATCTCAACACGACTGTAGGAAAGCAGATATACGAGAAGTTCGGCATTGACTGCATGGAGGTCACCGACGAGGTATTTGAAAGCGACGCTTCGATCGTGTTCGACGAGGCGGAGAACAGAATGCATACCATCAAGGCGGTCATCGCCGCCACACTTGCTTAAATCGAGGTTATTATGGCATATTTGCTTCTTGCAAACGGTGAGGTCTTTGAGGGGAAAAGAATAGGCGCCACTGCCGATTCACTCGGAGAGCTCGTGTTCACGACCGGAATGACAGGGTATATGGAAACGATAACCGACCCGTCATATGCCGGACAGATCGTGGTTCAGACCTTCCCGCTCATTGGAAATTACGGCGTCATAAGCGCGGATTTCGAGGGCAAAAGCGCGATTCGCGGATACGTTGTCCGCGATATATGCGATGCTCCGTCGAATTTCCGCTCGGAGTACGAGCTGGACAAATTTCTGAAGGACAACGGTATCCCGGGTATCTGCGGTGTGGATACCCGTCAGATCACACGGATCATCAGACGCTCCGGCGTTATGAACGCGCTCATATGCGACACTCTGCCGGATGATCGCTCGGCGCTCGGGAATTACCGTGTCACCGACGTTCTCAGTCAGGTGACGGCCGAAAAGACCGAGACATACGGTGCGTACGGTGAGAAAAAGTACAGCGTCAGCCTCATGGACTACGGCGCGAAGCGCAATATTGTGGAGAATCTTCGCCGCCGCGGGTGCGAAGTGACGGTTTATCCCGCCTCGACCGAGGCAGAAGCAATACTTGAGAGCGACAGCGACGGCATAATGCTGTCAAACGGCCCGGGAGACCCGGCGGAGAATGTCTTTCAGATCGCTCAGATCAGGAAAATGCTCGGGAAAAAGCCGATTTTCGGCATTTGCCTCGGACATCAGCTCACCGCGCTTGCGGCGGGCGGACAGACATATAAGCTCAAATTCGGCCACCGCGGCGCAAATCAACCGGTGAAGGATCTTGCGACAGGCCGCGTGTATATCACGAGCCAGAATCACGGCTACGCGGTGAACGCCGACAGCCTTGGCGGCGTCGGCGAGCTTTCCTTCGTCAATGCGAATGATGGCTCCTGTGAGGGGATGACCTACAGCGATCTCGACTGCTTTACGGTGCAGTTTCATCCCGAGGCGGCAGCTGGGCCGCACGATACAGAGCATCTTTTCGACCGCTTTATTCAGATGATGTCCCGCCGCAAGGCCTGAAAGGAGATAAATATGCCAAAGGATCCCTCGATACAGAAGGTGCTTGTGATCGGCTCCGGGCCGATAGTGATCGGACAGGCGGCGGAGTTTGACTACGCCGGAACGCAGGCATGCCGCGTTCTGCGCGATGAGGGCGTGAATGTCGTTCTCGTGAACTCAAACCCTGCAACGATAATGACGGACAAGTATCTCGCGGATGAGATATACCTTGAGCCGCTCAATGAGGAGACGCTCGCGCGGATCATCGAAAAGGAACGCCCCGACGCGCTCCTTGCCGGGCTCGGAGGTCAGACGGGACTGACGATTGCAATGCAGCTTTCGCGAAGCGGAGTGCTTCGCAAGTACGGAGTCAGGCTTCTCGGCTCAGACATAGATGCGATCGACAGAGCGGAGGACCGCGAGCTGTTTCGCGAGACTATGAAGGAGATCGGACAGCCTGTCGTGCCGTCCGAGATCGCAAATACCGTGGATGAGGCGCTCGCTGCCGCCGGGGACATCGGATACCCCGTGATTGTGCGCCCCGCTTTCACGCTCGGAGGTTCCGGCGGCGGTATCGCGGCGGACGAGTGCGAGCTGAGGGAGATCGCCCGGACGGGAATCGATGCATCCCCGATCTCGCAGATACTTGTCGAGAAGTGCATCTCCGGCTGGAAGGAGATCGAATTCGAGACGATGCGCGACGGCGCGGGCAACGTGATCGCCGTCTGCTCGATGGAGAATTTCGACCCGGTCGGCGTGCATACCGGCGATTCCATCGTTGTCGCGCCCGCGCTTACGCTTGCCGACAAGGAGTATCAGATGCTCCGTTCGGCGGCGCTTGATATGATATCCGCGCTCGGGATCGTGGGCGGCTGCAACTGCCAGTTCGCGCTCAATCCGGAGAGCTTTGAGTACGCGGTGATC
>CAYVUJ010000128.1:0-4967 GCA_964454825.1 uncultured Lachnospiraceae bacterium
GTTTCGGATGTTGTCAAGAAGCGAGGTCTTGCCGTGGTCGACGTGACCCATGACGCACACGACCGGATCGCGGGCGATCATGCCCTCGTCTGTCTCCTCCTCCGCCTCGAAGAGCTTCTCCTCGATGGTGACAACGACCTCTTTCGTGACCTCGGCACCGAGCTCGTCGGCGACAAGATACGCGGTGTCGAAGTCGATCTCCTGGTTTGCGTTGACAAGCATGCCCATCATCATGAGGCGCTTGACGACGGTCGCGGTGGTAGCCTTGAGGCGGGACGCGAGCTCGCTGACCACGATGGTATCGGGGATGGTGATCTTGAGCGGCGCTTTCTTCGCCTTTTCCGCATTCTTTCTCAGCTTATCCATCGCGAAGCGCTCTTTGTTTCTGTCCTTTGCGGATCGCGGATCGCGGTTATTCTGCTTTTTGAGCTTGGTTTTGGAGGTCTCGTGGTCGGAGACCTGCGTAAAGTTGTCGAGACGCTCGTCGTACTTTGCGAGGTTCACCTCACCTCCGCCGCGCGTATCGACGATCCTCACACCGCCGGTGCGCTTGGTCTCGACGGTCGGCTGCTGCTTCTTCTTTCGCGCGCCGGCCATGCCCTGGTTCTGGATGTTGAGAGCCACGGTGCGCGGGGTGGAGATAGCCTGATTCTGCACACGCTCCGCGTCGGTTCCGACTCCGAGTGCCTTCTGACGGGCGTCGGTGATGCGGTTGTGCGCCTCCGCCGCGGCCTTCTGTGCGTCCTGACGGGTCTGGGGCGCGTTGCTCTTGGGTGCGGATGCCGCAGCACCTGCCTGCGCGCCGCCCTTCTTCATATCGCGGCCGTCTGCACGTACATTACGGCCGTCGCGCTTTGCCGCGCCCTTCTGTCCGGCGGTGCCGCCCTGCGCCGAAACGCCTTGCGCCGAAGCGCCCTGCGCCTTTTGCTGCGCGGCCTGCCTGCGCGCCTCGGCGTCCGCTTTTGCTTTTGCGGCGGCCTTCAAAAGAGCCGCGTCACGACGCTCATCGGCTCTCTTTTTCTCCAGCTCCTCCGGAGTCATCTTGGCCTCTTCCTCCAGACGGCGCGCTTCGGCCTCTTCGGCGGCGCGCTTTGCTTCCTCGGCGGCTTTTGCCTCGGCCTCGGCCTTTGCCTTTTCCTCGGCAGCGCGCGCCTGGGCCTGGGCCTGCGCTTCGGCTTCGGCCTTCGCTTTTGCTTCTGCCTTTGCCTTTTCCTCAGCGGCGGCTTTTGCCTCCTCCTCGGCGCGCTTTGCGGCTTCTTCGACTCCGGCGCGATGCTCAAGGATCGCGTCACGCTCCGGTGATTTTGCGTAGGTCCTTCCGCTCATGTAGCCGTCGAGGTCCTTGATCTGCTTCGACTCCGTGAGGAAGCTAAGGAGCAGGCTTGCGTCGTCCGGCTCGAGAGTGGCGGAGGGGCTCATTTCGCCCAGCCCCGCGTCCGCGAGGTACTTTTGCATTTCTTTCGGCTTTACGCCGAGATCCTTCGAGAGCTGGTTGATCCGGAACACAGGAGTTTGTGCCATATAATGTACCAATCCTTTCCTTGTTGCATGCTTTGGCTGTTTCTCAGCCGTGATAAAGGATATCTATCTTCTTCGCCATATTGCGGTCTGTGACCGCGCATGCGGAACATTGCGCGTTTTTCTTGCCGACGGCGGCGGCCAGCTCGGCGCGTGTTGCGTCAAGCGTTATAAGGGGAACGCCGTTGAAGCTGCACTTATCGGCGAGCTGTTTGCGGCTTCGGTCGGATGCATCCGAGGCGACTGCGGCGATGTACGGCTTTGCCTTCGAGCGCACGGCGGTGATGACGGCGTCCGCGCCGGTGACGATGCGCCGGCTGCGTGCGGCAAGGCCGAGCATGTTCAAAATCGCCCGGGTGTTGTTTGTCGCCTGAGCGTCGCTTGTCGCTTCAGCGAGCTTTTCGGGGGTATCACTCATCGCCTTCCCTGCTTTCCCCCGCTTCGATCTCTGTGCGCAGACGCTCCATGACGTCCTGCGGGATATCGCACTCAAGCGCACGCGAGAGGCGTCGGGCCTTTTCGGCTTTTTTGAGGCAATCGGCGCTGCGGCAGATGTATGCGCCCCGGCCGGAGACCTTGCCGCGAAAATCGACGGTGACGGAGGCGTCGGGCTGGCGCACGATGCGGATCAGCTCTTTTTTGGGGAAGCTCTCCATGCATCCGAGGCATCGCCGCATGGGGACTTTTTTGACTTGGTTCATGGTGCGACAGAAGACTCCTTTCGTCGGTTTTCGGCGGGCGTGCTGCCTTGCGAGTACGCGCCCTCTTTCGGGGGGCACCCTTTTTTGGGGGTCCGGGGGACAATGTCCCCCGGCGGGGACGAGGGGTGGAACCCCTCGTGGGGGTTGGGGCGAAGCCCCAACCTTGCATGATAGCGCCCGAGGACGCAAGTCCGAGGGCAATTCCGGTCTTTGCACAGTGATGAGGTGGAGCACAAACTACATTTGCGCTCAGGCTCCGCATTTTTCGCTGTACTTCCGGTTTCACCGGAAGTACAAGGAGCATGATATGTTGGGCTGCCGCCCAAACCCGCCCGGGCTCCGCCCGGACCCGCCGGGGGACCAGTCCCCCGGCCCCCCGAAAGGGGTTTGTGCAGACTTTGGGGTTATTTTATGCCGAGGCTGCCCTTGATGTCGATCTTATACCCGGTGAGCCGCGCCGCCAGGCGGGCGTTCTGCCCCTCCTTGCCGATCGCAAGTGAGAGCTGGTCGCTTGCGACCAAGACCCGCGCGGAGTGCTCGCCGTCAAACTCGACCTCCTTCACCTTCGCCGGCGAAAGCGCCGCCGCGATGTACTCCTCCGGGATCTCCGAGAAGCGTACCACGTCGATCTTCTCGCCGCGAAGCTCGTCGACTATCTGCGAGATACGCTGGCCGCGCTCGCCGATGCACGCGCCGATCGGGTCGACACTCTCATCGCGCGAGAGCACCGCCACCTTCGAACGGCTGCCCGGCTCGCGGATCACACCCTTGATGACCACGGTTCCGTCCGCGATCTCCGGCACATCCGCCTCCAAAAGACGCTTGATCATGCCCGGATGTGTGCGCGACAGCGTCACAATGCTGCTGCTTTCCTCATCACGGCGCACCTCGGAGACAAATACCTTCGTGTGATCGCCCACAGCAAAGCTCTCGCCGGGGATCATCTCGTCGTGACGCAGGAGCGTCTCGCCGTTTCCGGTGTCCACCATCACGTCGCCGGTGTCGTCCATGGTCATGGTGACCGTCACGGACATGACCTCCTCGCGGCGCTTCTCGAACTCCCTGATCTGGGATGAGCGCTCCGCCTCGCGGATGCTCTGGATTATGACCTGCTTTGCGGTCTGTGCGGCAAGCCGGCCGAAGGTCTTGGTCTTGACCTCGGTCTCCACCACATCGTCTATCTTGTATTTCTTCGCAATCCTGTGCGCATCCTCAAGGGATATCTCATAGACGGGATTGGTGACCTCTTCGACCACGGTCTGCTGGGAGTAGAGGCGCACATCCTTTTTCACCGGATCGAGCGCAACACGGACATTCTCCGTGCCGCGTTCCTTTTTGAATGCGGCACAGAGCGCCGCCTCGACGCGCTCCATCATGTAATTTTTCGGAATACCCTTTGTCTTTTCCAGCGCGTCGAGCGCCTCAAAGAATTCTGCGTTCATTGGTCTGTCCCTTTCAATATATTGTATGTTACATGCCGCATGGCGGCGAAGATGGCGTCTGAACAGATGATCAGCCTGCATAACATTGCCCCATGCCCAACCGAAACCGGGGTCATATCTCTGAAACGAAGAATATGAACATCCGGAAACACATTTTACTGCATAAAAAACGGTAGGATGTTTTTGCAATATGGAGAATATGAAAAAACGATTGAAAAAACGAGTTTGATTATACCGGTAGGGCACGGGGCAATGTCATGCAGATATTGTGAGGATACCGCACGCGGCGTGCGCGCTCTCTCGGGAGCGCCGGACGGCGTCAAAAGTGCGGTACAGCGGTCACGGCGTAAGCAATGCCCATCTTGCGCCTTCGGCACATCGCCTGCAATGTCCGGCAAAGCCCGGGCAGGGATGCATGGGGTGAAAGGCCCCGCGCTGCCGCATCAGGCCCACTCGAACACGGTGCGGACCTTGGCCACATCCGCCTTCTTGAAGGTGATGCTCTCCTCTCCCACGGTGACGGTGATATCACCGCCGTCGTATCCGGCGAGTTTGCCGCGCACCTTGCGGCTGCCCTCGTACGGCGCGTACAGCGCAAGCTCGACCTCGGCGCCGATGGACGCGGTGAAATGCTCCGGGCGGCTCAGCGCGCGCTCGATGCCGGGGGAGGATACCTCCAGCTTGTAGGAGCACTCGATCGGGTCGGCCTCATCGAGCAGCGGATCGATCGCACGGTTGACCGCCTCGCAGTCGTCGATACCGACGCCGCCTGCCTTGTCGATCGTGATGCGGAGAACGAAATCCGCGCCCTCTTTGACAAATTCCACATCCCACAGGATGACGCCGCAACTGTCACACACGGGAGCGGCAAGCTCCCATACGGTGGATACAACGGACCGCTTTTCTGCCATAAAACCTCCGATCTGCCGCAAAAAGGCCGCTCCCTGTCGGCTGCCGGTCCCGCCGATTGCGGGATCCTCACTGACTGCAGGACCTGTCGCTGACTGCGGGATCCCGCCGAACGCGGATCTCCTGCCGACTGCGAACTTCCCACAGACCGCGTGATCTCTCGCCGAACGCGGGATTTCCTGTCGTACGCGGATTTTCCGTCGTACGACAGATTCTCCGCTGGTCGCGAGGCCTTTGGCGCGTCGGCGCCGCGGGTAAGCTCTTTTGCAAAATTAAAGAGCGGGATCAAACCCACTCCTCCATACTACAATCTTATTATCAACAACAGTATACCATATATTGTCGGCATTGTCAAGCATTTCGGAAACATTTCCGAAAAAATTCCGGTGCGGGCGGG
>CAYVUJ010000129.1:0-4931 GCA_964454825.1 uncultured Lachnospiraceae bacterium
TGCAATATTTTTATATAATGAAAAGTTTTAATAAGTGCGAAAGATTTTTGAGCTTGTCGCAATTTTGGGGGCTTTTATCCTAAAAAGCACGCTTTGGCGTGCTCTCTCTGTACGATTAACGGACAAAATAGGACAAATTGCTTTCCATAACTTCAAGAATTTTTTAAGTAATGCATTGACATCTTCAATAGGATTCCCCCTTTACTACGTATACGTTTCTTGCAATCATAATATATTCGATGTATCAGTAAACACTTTATCATTGTTGGTTGCACGTTCCGCACTCAGTCCAAACGGATCCACAAACGAAATCGGGTTGCCATTAACAAACGTGAACTGGTTGAGCGAAGTCGAATCCGCGATACTGCCCTCAAGTATATCACAAGTCATGAATCTTTTCAAGTCAGGACTGTAATATCTTGTCCGCATATAAAGCAGTCTGTTGGGGTCTGTCAAAACTCCGTACTTCCCGTTATAACCGAATATCAGCTTGCTTGTGCCGGTACGTTTGCTCACACCGCCGTATGCATTGTATCGGACAGTATCCGTAACATTTCCATCAATGTCTGTTACTGCAACCACACTTCCGCGGTAGTCATAATGGTAAATTTTGAACTCACCCTCGCAAAGCGACCACATGAGGCCGTCCGCACCATAGGCGTACGTGGTAACTTTGAGCTGTTCGTTCTTGCTCCAGATAAGGCGGTTCCGCGGTCTTTTTTGAAAATCAGGAGGTATCAAAACATAAAAGGCAGGAATCGCCTTGAGCCAGACAATTCCCACCTTGAATCTCATACCAAAGTTCCTTGTATGGAACAGTTACGCGTACCTTATGATGATTAATTACCTTGCCGTTGTAACTATATATCAATCATATGGGTTTTGCCACTTCACGGATGATTTTTACTATCCTCGCATAATTTTTCCGCTGTCATGGCCAAAAACTTTTTGCTTTCAGCCAGAACAGTTGTATATTCGTCGGAAATTACATTACATTCGTATACCTTCAATTCGCTGTTTTTGATGGATTTCCAAACTTCATCGTAATCAGTTTTTATAAGGACCCATTTATCATTTATATTCCCAATAAAACCCATCAACTGTGTTCCGACCGGACATCCTTCATACCCAACAAATATTTCCTTTGCATGATAGTATAGATTGTCTGATTCCATGTAAAAACTTTCTGAAAACTCACACGATGCTATATCAGATAGTGACTCGAAAACCGAGTCGGCCCGTAAACTTTCCTTCTGATTGTCCTTCATTTTAAAGCTCCGACCATATCGATCTTTTTGTTTTTCTTTGCAACCATCAAGCTGACTGCCAGTGATACGCCGAAGGTAACAAGCAGGCTGACTGAGTATGTGAGGAGTCCGAGGCACATCTTCAATTCATATTCATCTCCAAGCGTTATCAGCAATGCTTGCAGTACCCCGATACCTGACGGAAGTCCTATAATAACACCCACGACGGTGAGCCAGATATTCTGACTGATCAGCAGCTTGCCAATGTTCCTATCACGAAAGCCGAGTACTTTGAGTGTGGCAAGCTCACGGCTGCGCTCTACATAACTCATCACACCGAGATTGTAAAGTACCACGATTCCAAGCACAACAGCGCCTACCACAAACATCAGCACCATGACATTCATAATATCCATGAAGCTGTCGTAGGTGTCTATGATCGTCTGCTTTTCCTGCTTTCCTGCGATCAGCGGAGAATTCTCGATCTCGCTTGCCGCTTTGTCTGTATAAATAGATGTGATATGATAGTCAATTCCCGCACTCTCAGCGTAATTATCGGTCATCACTACCGTTTCGGATAAAACAGACCGCAGATATCCTGCAATCTTTACCGTGTAAGTCTTTTCACTTCCGTATGGAGAGAATTCAATCGTTTCACCAATCCTTGCAGTATCCCTGAGTCTCTGGCAAAGATATACACCGTCGTCGGTAATCGACATGAGCTCGTTATTTTCATCGACAAAACGAATCTGACCGTTTTCAGCATGATAAACCTCAAGCACTACCGTTTCGCCTTCCAGACTGACTCCGGCAGAGGAAACCCAATCGCCATTTAAATTCTCGGCAAGAGAGAGCGCCTCACTGTTTTGTGCTGTTTCGGACAGATTTACTTTGGTCGTATAATTGCTGATCTCTTTATCTAAAACCCGCATAAAGTCGTCCACGGTATCCTTCAGCCCCAGTCCGCCCACAAGCAGAACCATGCATCCCACAACGCCGATCAGTGTCATAATCGAACGCGATTTATGGCGCATGATATCGCGGAAATTCCACTTTGTACTGAAGGAGAATTTATCCCATAGCCGCATACCTTCAAATACACTTTTTTTCATCGCCTTTGGTTCGTATGGACGAAGGGCATCCGCAGCCGTGCCTTTCAGCATCTTTTTCACCGAAAGGAAGCTTATCAGCGTCAGCAGAGCAACTGTCAAAGCGATCACCGGAATACAGAATACAGGCATTACAAGAGCCCAGTCCGGCACATCAAAATAGGTACTTATCATACCAGTCGGACTGATTATGATCGCGGCAAGTCCATATCCCAACGCTACGCCGAGAATACAGCCGAAGAGTCCGATGACAAAACCGTATGAGGTATAATGCCTTAGGATCCGTCGGTCACGGAAACCCAGCGCTTTCAGCGTACCGATCTGCGTTTTCTCATTTGCCGCAATTCGGTGCATCGTTGTCACCATAGTCAGAACACCAATGGCGAGGAACAGTACCGGAAGAATTGCACCCATGGTCTTTCCTTCTTCTGTTTCGCTCTGCGCTCCGGCGTATGCGTTGTGTTCCTCTTTGGATGTGACAAGAATGGTTCGACCGACTGCAGTCTTGACGGCTTCCTCTATATCTGCCTTTTCCATATCGGACAGAATGTTGATCTGCGGATAAAATGCGCCGGCCATTGCCGATTCCAGTTTTTTAGGCGTAATATAAGCAAAGCCAAAGCTTGTATAGTCGGGCATAAGCTGATTTTCGTCAGCCGTGCAGATCATCATTTCGCCGCTTTTGATGAGTCCGACAATTTCACCGTCTATCTCACATCCTTTATAGGAAAGTGTCAGACTGTCTCCTATCCTGTGACCGTTCTTTTCGGCAAACTGATCCGACAGCCATATGCCGTCCGAAGCTTCATCATACGGACTGCCGTCGGAAAGGTGCATGGTAGAAACCATATAGTTTTCCGATACCATCAGCGCAACAGAGGTTTTGGTTCCGACAATATCTGCATTCACCGACAAAAATCTTGTGGCAGCATCTACGCCGGAAATATCCTGTATCGCTTGAATATCATCCTCCGTGAACCCGGTTTCGGAATACAGACGAAAATCCGCATAGTTTGTTTCTTCAAAAAAAGTCGAGGTGTTCTGTTCGATGCTTTTCCACTCGATATTAAAGCCGAGAAATACGCCGGAACCGATAGCGATCATAATGATCATAGAGATAAACTGCGCCTTATAATTCCATGTGGTTCGTAAAAGTTTGCGTATCAACATAAATCTCACTCCTAACTTTGAAATTCTTTGTCCGCTTGCGGCAAAATGGGTTGGATCCCATTTTGAAAAGAATTTGTGCGCGAACAGGTGGAACTCAGGGGAGGCACAAGCTACATGTTCGCGCTACCACTCCACCTCATCCGCGCTCATAGGGTTCTGCTGCTCTTCACATGATTTGATCTTTCCGTTTTTCACATGGATAACTACATCTGCCATTTTCGCAATGTTTTGATTGTGTGTAACGATAACGATGGTCTTTCCGTAGTTCCGAGCCATGGAAAGCAAAAGTTTCAGCACCATTACACCCGTTTCGGAATCCAGCGCGCCGGTCGGTTCATCACATAACAGAATCTTCGGATTTTTTGCCAGCGCACGAGCGATTGAAACACGCTGCTGCTCACCACCGGAAAGTTCTGACGGAAAGTTCTTGATATGAGCGGCAAGACCCACTTCAGAAAGCATCTGCTTGGCATCCAGTGCGTCCGGCGCAATATCCTTAACTAGCGCTACATTTTCCTGTACCGTAAGGGTAGGAATCAGGTTGTAAAACTGAAATACAAAGCCGACGGTAGAAGCACGGTAATCGGCAAGCTCATTATTTGTTAAGGTCGAAATATCTTTACCGTTTACGGTGATCGTCCCGCTTGTCGGACTGTCAAGTCCGCCGAGCATGTTAAGCAGTGTGCTTTTTCCGGCTCCGCTCGGACCGAGAATGACGATAAATTTCCCCTCGTCTAAGGAAAGGTTAACATTGTCCAGCGCCCTCTGTTCATAATCACCGCTTTTGTATATGCGTGTTACATTCTTAAATTCTACGATTGCCATGTTATTTTCCTCTCTTTCCAAACAGCGAAAAGCCTTTTTTTTTCATAAGGTTAAGTCTTTCAATTGCTTTTTGGGCCGACTCACGCTTTTCGCTTTCAGTATTGCTGATTCATTTCATAGAAATGCCTTTCGTAATTTGATCTATTCAACAAAAAGTCCCAATTCATACGCTTTCTTTAATGCGTCCGTTTCTCTGATATCGCCTTTTTCCCGAACACCCGGGACAAGTACCATTCCGGCATCCTCTAAATGGAAGAAGTTCAGCACAAGCTGATACTGCAATTTGATTGCGTCAAACAATTCCGGCAGGGTTGCCGCGCCGACTAAAAGGAGCGCAAGCTTTTTGATTTTAAATTCATTCCTCATCGGAGTGTGAAGTCGGTCGATAATTGCTTTCAGCTGTGCGCTAACCCCGTAAAAATATACCGGAGACGCAACTGCCACCACATCTGCACTTTTCAGTTTCTCATAAATTTCAGCCATATCGTCATTCTGAAAACATCTATTACCTTCTCTTGTAAAGCACGTATTACAGCCGATACAGGGATTAACTTTATAATCGGCAACCGATATGATCTCA
>CAYVUJ010000130.1:0-4906 GCA_964454825.1 uncultured Lachnospiraceae bacterium
ACAAGGACAAGAGGTTGTTGTTCGTTTGCGAGGATATGACCCTAGGGATTTGCTTTCGGGGCATTATATTCAATATTCGCTTGATTGGGACAAAACAGATTGTGCGCAATTTGAAAATAAGGTTTGTCCGATATTTTCTTTTGAGCGCACTGGGCGATTTTATGTTCCAGAGAATAAGGCTATTTTGCTCGAACGTATTATTCGAGATAGCGCTAACGAAGCGGCTATGCTCTTTTCTTATCGAAAAGGCATGAAACCGCTTGTGCTTAAGCTTCTTGTGAATGGTGAACCATGGGAAGTGGCGATAGATAAGTTAATTAAACAAACAAAATAGCGTTTGTTTCTCTATCTTCCTTGTGACTGCAGGCTGTTACCGGTTGCTTGTGCTAAGACATCAAGCAGGGCTTTATTATCCATTAGCCGACGCTCTTTTTGGATGGCGCGGATTGTATCTTGATATTTAATCGCCATGGTTGTTATACGATCAAAATCTTTAATATCGGCGTCTGTTAGATTTTCCCAAGCTTTGTTAATGTGTATCTTTGCGTTTTTGCCAAGTTCATCAAAACTTTCTGGTAAAATGCCGATTGCTTTTAAGTAATGCGCTTTGTTTAGATATTCACCAGCACAAGTGGTAAACGCGGTAGCACCGTTAAACGGCTCATAACTTTCGACAATGTAATTTTTGCGAAGCGTATCAATAGAGTGCTGATATTTACCATTAGCATATTCTGGCTTGCGGTGTAACCCACGCGCATTGTCATCTAACCATAAAATCTTATGAAGTAAATACATGTTACTTTGGTGTACGGCGTTGCGGTGTATTTGCAAACATAATTCACGCTTCTCGTCGCGTTGTTTTTTAAGTTGGAGAATTTTGCTTTTTGCCTCAGCGGTCGCTTTCTTTTTTGCCGCAGCATCTTTGGCTGCCAAATATTTTGCCTCTAAAATGCGATATTCCTCGTAGGCACTGTGCGAACGAATGTGTGCAAAAAACATATTAGTTTGCTTAAATTGAAATTCGATATAGAAAAAGCGATCACTCCCTGGAATTTGAATACGTGCAGTTTTTTTAATATCAAAATAGTTACGTTCGTTTTCGCTTAAATTTTTCTTGTATAAATTGCGTTCGCCTTTTTCAAAGGTAATGTAATCGGGGAATTTCTCCTCTAACATATGAATAAGCTCTTCCAAATCTCCGGGGTATTTGGAGGTAATGGAAAGGCGATATATATCTCTTGGCAACATATCTTTTGAAAGAATATTTACAAGAGCGTTTTGCGTCCTTTTATCATGACGCGCATCTTCAAATAGCTGTGCAGTCGGACAACGCGTCGATGGAATTTCAGTTAAGCGCGGCAACGGTTCGTTTGACGCTCTTGCCGGAAATGAAAACGGAAACTCGGGCTCTTCCTCATCTATTAAAGCCGGCGTCTCAAATTTCGCAAGATTCTTTTCTTTATTTTGGTTAAACTCACGATGACATTCGGAGACAATCTTCTCAACCGTTCTTTCTACCCCTTTAATCGGCGGAATAACAACATAAACATCGTTGCACTCGTTGTTGATATAGTGCAACATAGCACTGGTACATGGCGCCAAAACCTCTGTTGAATAGCTGATGCGGCGTCCGTTTTTATCTGTTTCAATACTGCCGTCTTTTAGATTAATGTTATAAATAGCTTCCGGAAAACCAGCTTTGGTTTGAGTAGAAAATCCTGAAACAATAGCTTCATATATTAAGCGGCACTTTTCCATCGTGTCAGTAAAGTTTTCTTTTAAATCTTCTAATTGGCGAAGAGATAAAAAACCCAAATCTTGTTCGTGTTCGGTAATGAATTCCAAATCAGATTTATCGTTTGATTTTTGGATAATATCAATTTCTTCTGAGCTTAATTTGACAAGTTTGTCGGGGGTATAGGTTGTCATTTTACATCTGCTCCATTTGCTCTCGTTGTTTATTCAAACTTTATCTAAGTTAGCATATTTTTTTATAGATAGCAAATAATTTTTTTAAAATCTCATTGACAAACAAAATTTATTTGTCTACATTTACTTAGGTTCATTTTTTAGGGGAAAAATCGTGCATCCATGGCATCAAGTAAAGCATTATTCACAATTTCCGGATATTATTCCGGCGATTATTGAGGTTCCGAAAGGCTCTCAGGTCAAATATGAGCTGGATAAAGAGAGCGGCCTCATGAAGGTTGACCGTATTTTGTATTCATCCGTACATTATCCGGCAAATTACGGATTTGTACCGCAAACATATTGTGAAGATAACGACCCATTGGATATTTTAGTATTAGGGCAAGAGTCCATCTTCCCACTCTCAATTATGCGCGCCCGCCCGATCGGGGTTATGAAGATGATAGATTGCGGGGAAGCTGATGACAAGATTATCGCCATCCACGAAGATGACCCGGAATACAATGTATATACAGATATTGCGCAAATTCCGCCGCATATATTAAAGATGTTGCAACGCTTTTTTGAAGATTATAAGGTCTTAGAGAAAAAGCAAGTAACGATTGAAAAGTTTTTAGGTCCTGTTGAGGCGAAAAAGCTGATTGAAGAAGCCCGCGAAGCCTACGAGATGAAATTCGGCGCTGAGGAATAAGTTGTGTTATTTTAATAAGAATCTCCTGTATCAATTGATGCAAAGAAACTTTCGTAAGTATCGTGATATAGTAAGCAATAAAAAAGCGCCGCTTAGCGACGCTTTTTTTGATTCCTCAAAACATAAATCGAAGTCCGAGCGACCCTTCTAACATCCGCTTAACCTCATCGTCATCAAACAGATGAACATAGGATCCCATCGCCCGAAACGCCACATGGTCGGTTAACTGATATTGCAAACCAATCCCTAACCTTAGCGCTTCGCTGGTTGTGGTTATTTTCCCCCTCTCTCGCGCACTTTGAGACGAACTGTTACTCGTCGCCTTAGCCGATACGTTCCCCTCAAAATCATACGACGCAAGCCCGACACCAAACAAAAAATCCAAATTTTGTTCAATCGGAACATAGCCGAGTAAATCTACGCCAAACCCCTCATAAGAAACCTTGGCCGTCAGCGAAAGCGTCTCCCCTGCATCCCTCTCTGTATACTTTTTACTACTCTCATCAGACTTCGTATAAAACGCTTCAACCCCGAAATAAGAATTAATCCTAACCCCAAATGATCCGGTCAGATTAAAATTAGATCTTTTAATATCATGATTCAAATCCTCATCACTCAATCTAAGAGATGAAAAACCTAAATCTGTCCCGATATACAATTGTGGACGAAAAGAATCATCGGCAAGCGAGTTAGTATATTCGACTTGTTTATAGCTCTGCGGCTCTTCGTATCCTAATCCGCGATAACGCATTGATTGTGAAGATTTTTCAGGAACGCGGGCATAACCGGCTTGATTATGCCCCACAGGTTCATACTCACGATAATACTCACGAGCCTGTGCGGGTTGGCAAGCGATAGCGGTTAATATACAAATATATGGTAATAGTTTCTTCATTTTAGTACCCTAAAAATGGTTATTTCTAAAAGGTGGCACCAAGATGTCAACATTTCGCCTACTGGAAGCTAGTTCATGCGCTTAACACAAACCATCTTGGCACCATATAGAAACATTACCAAGGAAACATACTTGCTTTATATAACAAGCAATAAGCGCTGTTCCAACGCTCCAGTATTATTAGGCTGTTGACACCTTCGCATCTCTTTTTGATGCTAAATTACCACATAAAAAAATAACCTGATTGCACGGTATATAATAATACATAGGGTGTCAAGTCTTTTTATAGAAAAAAACAGTTATATCTAAGGTGTCGGGGAGTTCAACAATCATTATACTGGAAAAATGACTCTTCCGGCCTTTAAACCGGAGTTCTGGACATACGCCGGAAGCTCCCCGACTTTTGAGGTGTTAAATAAATCGGTCTCCCGACACGGTAATAAACCGCTTCCGGGATATTTTCCAGTATCTTAGGCTGTTGAAACCCGCGCCACCTCGGCGCTAACCAAAATTAGAACATTCCAATTTTGCCCTAGTTAGGGTGTATAAATTAAAAACATTAAAATCAAGTAAAATTTTATAAAAAAAGTGACTGGAAGTTGAAATCTGTTTCGAGTACAGTGGGTATATTAGTCATATAGACCTATTTTACCGCCTTCCAGTCATAGACCAAAAGGCAGTTCACGTTCATTGTCTATAAGATATAGACATCTCGAAGAGGATTTCAAACCCCAGAACGCAAATCTGACATTCCGTTACTAGGATATAAAAGAGGAAGTTAAAATTTGGTAAATTTAAATAAAAAAAGTGCTGGAGTTGAAATCTGCCGAGAAGCATTGCGACTTATTTGCATAGCTTATTCATCGCCATCCAGCAATAACTGAAGGCGTAGAATAACGTTTCTACAAAACGTCTCGGATAAGGATTTCAAACCTTAATAGATACCCTTTTCGCACCTACAAAAAGAACTATAACCCAAACAAACTTAAAATCAAGTAAAATTTGATAAAAAAAACTAGCGGAACATTGAACATCAAATATTTTTCTAGATGAGAAGTTGTGGAACAAAATGAAAACATTTTCTATTGACAAGTAGTTTTGCGCAATATATAAAAATAAAAGCCAAGGGATAGGAGCCCTCGGCTTTTTCCAACTACGGAAAGAAGTTGACACCTCAACTTTCTCTCCTGATATTGGAAGTATTGCACAAAACAATATAAAAGTCAAGTACTTTTTGGTTTTGTGTATGGTGTGTCAACTTCTTTCCTTATTGCCTAGCGGCTGAAAGGACTTGAAGATGACAGACTTAGTCAAAGTTTTAAGCATTTTGATTTTGGTGCTTAAAATCATCATTATCATTGTTAGATAGTTGGTGAGGCGGGGGATTCAAC
>CAYVUJ010000131.1:0-4886 GCA_964454825.1 uncultured Lachnospiraceae bacterium
ACGGCCTCGCAAAAATGCCCTTGCAAGCAAGCATTTTTGCTTCGTGGTATAATAAATTCACCGCCGAAGTCTGCACAAATCCATAGCTTGGGGGCCGGGGGACTTGTTCCCCGGCGGGGCGTGGGGCAGAGCCCCACTGGGGTTTGGGGCAAAGCCCCAACATAGCACGTTTCCCGCACTTACGACGAAGTCGGAAGTGCCCCCAACGAAACCGGAAACACAAACTGCGTAAGCTGCCGTAGCTCAAATTCCCAACCACGGGCCATCTTCCCCGCAAAAAACAAGAATACTGCCACATAAAGCTACACAAAAAGGAGAAAACGTATGAACTCTTCCCTGTTCAGATTTATAAAAGAGAGCCCGACCCCTTACCATGCCGTAGCTCATAGTGCTCTGCTCCTTGACGCGGCCGGCTTTCTCCGGCTGGAGGAGGCACACCCGTGGAGCATCACGCCCGGCTCCTCATACTATGTAACGCGCAACACATCGTCGCTTATCGCCTTCCGTGTTCCCGAAACAGCTCCGAGGAGCATCATGCTCTGCGCCGCACATTCGGACAGCCCGACCTTCAGGATCAAGGAAAACGCAGAGCTTGCAGACAAGACCTATGTCCGCCTCGCGACAGAGAAATACGGCGGCATGATCTGCTCCTCGTGGATGGATCGCCCCCTCTCCGTAGCGGGTCGCGTGCTCGTGCGCACCCCGGAGGGCGTGCAGAGCCGCCTCGTCGATCTCGCCGAGGTCACTGCGATCATCCCGAACACAGCGATCCACATGAACCCGGGTATCAACGACAGTATGAAATACAACCCCGCCGTCGACATGATCCCGCTTTTCGGCGGCGCGAGCAGTCTCGGTTCTTTCCGTGAGCGTATTGCCGAGGTATGCCGCGCAGATGAGGGAGACATTCTCCAGACCGACCTCTCACTCTACGTGCCGGAGGAAGGAATCGAGTGGGGAGATTTCATCTCCGCGCCGCGCCTCGACGATCTCCAGTGTGCTTTCGCGGCTTTGCGCGGCTTTACCGATTCGAACGAAAGTGAGGCACTGGCCGTATACTGTCTCTTCGACAACGAGGAGGTCGGTTCGCAGACAAAACAGGGAGCGGCGTCCACCTTCCTTTACGATGTGATCGGGCGTATCTGTGAGTCGCTCGGCATGAGCGGTGACGATATGCGCCGCATGATCGCGTCTGGCATGATGCTGTCCTGCGACAACGCTCACGCGCTCCACCCGAACCATCCGGAGCTCAGTGATCCGAGCCACACGGCAAGGATGAACGAAGGCGTGGTCATCAAACACAACGCCGCACAGAAATACACCACCGACGCGATCTCCGCATCGCTGTTTCGACTGATCTGCGAGGAAGCAGGGGTGCCACTGCAGCACTACGCCAACCGTGCCGACATCCCGGGTGGCTCGACGCTCGGGAACATCTCCGGCACAAAGGTGTCGCTTATCACCGCAGACATCGGGCTCGCCCAGCTCGCAATGCACTCCGCCCTTGAGACCGCCGGGGCCGACGACACCGACTACATGATCCGCGCATGCCGGGCGTTTTTCGGTAAAGCCGTCATCTGCGACGCGGACGGAGCATACCGTATCGTCTGAACTCAAAACCGCCGCTTTGGGGCATCAGGTGTTCGTTTTATGCGTACCTGTACATGCCCTAAAGAGGCGGTCTTTCTCATTCACATGAGACAAATTTACAAATCATCCACACATAACAGATTGAAAATAAAATCAAAAAATGATAGAATGAGAAAATACAAAAATGGCAAAAAATGAAAATTATGAAAGGAAGAAAAATGCTTCGAAGACTTTTGAAAAGTGTGAGGGAGTATAAGCTCCCCACCATAATAACACTGATCTTCATCATCGGAGAGGTAATTATCGAGGTTTTTATCCCGTTTATTACCGCCAATCTGGTGAACAAGATCAAAGCCGGAGCCACGGTCAGCGAAATAATGCAGACCGGAGTGCTTCTCGCCGTGCTGGCGATAATGTCGCTTTCATGCGGTGCGATCGCCGGATACACCTCCGCAAAGGCGTCGGCAGGCTTTGCCAAAAACCTTCGCCACGATGTTTTCCACAAGATTCAGACGTATTCCTTTGAGAATATCGACAAATTCTCCTCATCGTCACTTGTGACCAGGATGACGACCGACATCTCCAATGTGCAGATGTCATACCTGATGCTCATACGCATTGCGGTACGCGCTCCCCTCATGTTCATATTCGCGATCGGTATGGCTTTTCGTATGGCGGGAAAACTCGCGTTCTCCTTTGTTATCGTCGTACCGTTCCTTGTCATGGGGCTTCTGATCATCAGCCGTTTCGCTATGCCGGCCTTCCGCCGTGTGTTCAAGAAGTACGACCGTCTGAACGAATCCATCGAGGAAAACGTCCGCGGCATGCGCGTTGTCAAGGGCTTCGCACGCGAGGAATATGAAAAGCAAAAGTTCGGCCGCGCGGCTGAGAACATCCGTATTGACTTCACAAAAGCAGAGCGCATTGTGGCTCTCAACACGCCGATCATGCAGATATGTCTGTACTTCAACATGGCGTTCGTCCTTCTCGTGGGATCACGCATGACCGTTGAAAGCCGCGGACAGCTCATCGACGTCGGCCAGATCAGTGCCATGCTCACATACGGCGTTCAGATCCTCATGTCGCTCATGATGATCTCCATGATCTACGTGATGCTGACCATGTCCGCCGAATCGATGAAGCGTATCTCCGAGGTGCTCGCCGAGACTCCCTCCATCACCGAGAGCGAGGACAGCGTAAAAACAGTCGCCGACGGCTCGATAGACTTTGACGGCGTCTCCTTCAAATACTCGAAGGAAGCGGAGAAATTCGCCCTTGCAAACATCGATCTGCACATCCCCGCAGGCTCCACAGTGGGCATCATCGGAAGCACGGGATCGTCGAAATCCACGCTTGTACAGCTCATAGCGCGTCTCTACGATGTGACCGAGGGCGCGGTGCGTGTCGGCGGCGTCGACGTGCGCGATTACAGCACCGAGGCGCTTCGATCCGAGGTCGCCATGGTGCTCCAGAAGAACCTGCTCTTCTCCGGCACCATTGCCGAAAACCTGCGTTGGGGCAATCCCGCCGCGACCGACGAGGAGCTCGCCGCCGCCTGCCGCATGGCATGTGCGGATGAGTTTATAAGCACCTTCCCCGACGGCTACAATACATACATCGAGCAGGGCGGTACCAACGTCTCCGGAGGACAGAAACAGCGCCTCTGCATTGCCCGGGCACTGCTCAAAAAGCCGAAGATCCTCATTCTTGACGACTCCACGAGTGCCGTCGACACGCATACAGACTCGCTGATCCGCAAGGCCTTTGCCGAGTATATCCCCTCCACCACAAAGCTCATCATTGCACAGCGCATAGCCTCCGTTGAGGAAGCCGATATGATCGTTGTCATGGACAACGGCACGATCTCCGATGTCGGACGGCATGACGAGCTTCTCTCGCGTTCGGAAATCTACCGCGAGGTTTACGAACAGCAGACCACGACAAAGGAGGCTGAGTGAAATGGCTGTAAAAGAAAACATAAACAAGGCTCCGAATGAGCACACAGAGACCGCCGGAGTAAATGCCGTCCCGAACGGCGGACCGCACGGCGGCGCACACGGCGGACCGCACGGCGGCGCGGGACCGAAAATGAAGCGTCCGAGCGTGCCTAAGGGCACAATGAAGCGCGCGATCAAGCTTTTCTTTGCCTCATATCCGGTTCTGGCGCCGATCGTTGTTGTCTGCATCCTGTTTTCGGCTGTAGCATCAGCGATCCCGTCGCTGTTCATTCAGCCGGTAGTCGAGGTCATCGAAAAATGGTACGAGGTAGGAGACTGGAGCGCCGCCTCGACGGAGATCGTACCGAAGGTGCTGCTGCTTATCGCACTGTACGTGCTCTCGATCATTGCGATCACCGTACAGAGCCAGCTCATGGCGTACATCTCCCAGGGATTTCTCTCCAAAATGCGGTGCCGTATGTTCGACGGCATGCAGAACCTGCCGATAAAGTTCTTCGACACCCACAAGCACGGCGACATAATGTCCTACTACACAAACGACATCGATACTCTCCGCCAGCTCATCTCCCAGTCGCTCCCCGCGCTCCTGCAGTCCGGTGTGATCGTGACCGTCGTGTTCTCCATTATGCTGTACTTCAGCGTGTGGATGGCGCTTGTCGTAGTCATCGGAGTGCTTCTGATGATGCAGGTTAGCCGCAAGGTCGGCGGCGGAAGCGCCAAGTACTTCATCCGCCAGCAGAAATCCACCGGCAAGACCGAGGGCTATGTTCAGGAAATGATGAACGGTCAGAAGGTCGTCAAGGTCTTCTGTCACGAGGATGCGAGCGCCGCGGACTTCGACAGGATCAACGAGGAGCTCTTTAACGACAGCTTCCGCGCCAATGCATATGCAAATGTGCTCGGGCCTATCATCAACAACATCGGCAACATCCTGTATGTTATCATTGCAATGGTCGGCGGTATTTTCCTCGCCCTGGGGACACGCAATGTCTCGATCTCGGGGATGGCGTTCTCGATATCCATTATCGTGCCGTTCCTCAACATGACAAAGCAGTTCACCGGAAACATCAACCAGGTGTCACAGCAGATCAACTCCATCGTCATGGGTCTTGCGGGTGCGTCGCGCATCTTCGCACTGATGGACGAGGAGGCGGAAAGCGACGACGGATACGTCACGCTGGTCAACGTTAAGGTTGGGGACGACGGCACGCTGACCGAGTGCGACGAACACACCGGCCACTGGGCATGGAAGCATCCTCACGAGGATTCGACCGTCACCCTGACCTCTAATAATTCTATAATAAAGCATTCTATGGAAACAAGCTTTTCAGAATCTCC
>CAYVUJ010000132.1:0-4837 GCA_964454825.1 uncultured Lachnospiraceae bacterium
CGAAGAAACGGGAGTTTGCGACGCGGGTCTCGTGGGTGATCTGCTGCTTGTGGGTCAGAGAGTCGATGGCTCCGCCGGGCTCGTTGAATCCGATGTGGCCGTTGCCGCCGATTCCGAGAAGCTGGAGATCGATTCCGCCGGCTGCGGCGATGCGTGCATCGTAGGTTGCGGCGGTGGCATCGTCGATGTCAGAGCCGTCGCAGGGGAGATTGGTGTTTGCCAGATCGATGTCAACACGATTGAACAGATTGGTGTTCATGAAATAGCGGTAGGACTGCTCGTGGGTGGGATCAAGTCCGACATACTCGTCGAGGTTGAAGGTCTTGACATCCTTGAAGGAGACACGTCCCTCGGTGCAAGCCTGAGCCAGCGCATTGTAGGTGGTAAGCGGGGTGGAACCGGTAGGCAGACCGAGTACGCTGCACGGCTTAGCGTTTATCTGTGCGATAATCGCGTCAGCGGCGGCACGCCCTGCAAATTCTTCGTTTTCAAAAACCTTTACGATCATTTTTCTGTACCTTCTTTTGATATTCTCTCCGCAAAAGCGGGGGCGTTACTGTTTGATAAAATTATAAATTACGCACCGAGAAGTGCCGCGCCAAGGATCGCCGCGTTCTCGCCGACTGTGGGGAACGCGAGGAGAGTCTTATGCTCGGAGTTGCGCGCGTAGTTTTCAGTGCTGACGATCTTCGAAAATGCTGCGAACATCTCTTCGTTTCCGGCCTTGGCGACCTCGCCGCCGACAACAATGACGTTGGGCTGGAAGAGGTTCATCACATTCGTGATACCGCAGGCGAGAAGAGAAACATACTCGTCGCGGTCGGTGTTCTGAAATGCCTCGAGATTACAGTGAGCCTCAAAGCACCCGAGATTGCCGCAGGAGCATTTCTTACCACCGTGCATAATGGTGGTGTGTGCGACGTTGGAAGCGAGTCCGTTGCCGCCGACATAGGGCTTGCCGTCAATGAGAAGTCCGAAGCCGATAGTCTCGTTGAGATCAATGTACGCAAAGGAGTACCCGCGCTTGTAGGTGAGAGTCTCCTCGGCGATAGCCTTGGCGTTGGTCTTTCTGACGGTGAGCACTTTCTTTACGGGGAAATACTTCACAAGATCGGTGAAGTCGAGATTGCATCCGCTGCATTTTGTGCCGACGAGCTTGTCACCGGCGGCGATGCCGACATACTCGATGTCATCAGGGCTCAGATTTGCGTCTGCGACGAGCTTGGAGCAAAGCTCAGCGATGGTTGCAAGCTTATCCTCGCCCTTGGCGGCGGAGGCGATCGCTTCGATGCTTACCTTGTCACCGAGCTTGACAAGTCCCGCACGAAACTCATTTTTTGAAAGTTCAATTCCGATGGAATACATAAGGCAGTCCGTCCTTAAAAGTGTTTTGCACTCCCTTTGATAAGGGGAGGGGGCGTCCGGAGACGCCTTCACCCATATTCTATCACATATCTGATGAAAAATAAAGAGTTTTTTCATATTTATTCTTGTTTTTTTACAGGATGTTTGCTATAATGGAGCAAACTAATGCTTTATAAAATAGGAGATATTTATGAAGTACATAAAACATGGCCGCATCGTGATGCCGGATCGCATTGTCGACGGCGCGGTGCTTGCCTACGACGATAAGATCGCCGGATTCGTGAGCGAGAGCGACATCCCCGCGGACGCCGAGGTCATCTGTGCCTGCGGCGACTATGTCCTCCCCGGATTTGTGGATATCCACATCCACGGCTATATGAATCAGGATTCCTCCGACGGCAAGCCGGAGGGAATTCGCACGATGGCCTACGGTATCGCGCAGAATGGCGTTACCTCGTTCCTTCCCACCACGATGACCGTATCCTACGCCGAGCTTGACGCCGCGTTCAAAGCCGTGCGCTCGCTGAAGGAGGAGTCCAAGACCTGGGCGGGGGCCGAGATCCTCGGTGTCCACGCGGAGGGGCCGTTCATCAACCCTTCGAAGAAGGGCGCGCAGAAGGAAGAGGACATCAGAAAGCCCGACGCGAAGTTCATCCTCGATAACGCCGATATCATTCGCACCGTCACCATCGCTCCTGAGATGGACGAGGGGCACGAGTGCATCAAGGAGATCGTCCGAAACAGCAATGTCGCGGTCACAATGGGGCACACCGGCGCGAAATTCGAGCAGGCAGTGGCGGCGATAAACGACGGCGTGAGCCGCGTGACGCACCTTTTCAACGCTATGACTCCCCTTGCGCACCGCGATCCCGGTGTGGTCGGCGCGGCGCTCGCCACCGATGTGTACGCGGAGCTGATCTGTGATACATTCCACATCCATCCCGGCGTATTCCAGATCATCGCGAACGCAAAGAAAGACAAGCTCGTCCTGATCACGGACTGCATCAGAGGCGGCGGCATGCCCGACGGTGAGTACGACCTCGGCGGTCAGACGGTCACCCTCAAGGGAATCGAGTGCCGTCTGGCGGACGGAACGATCGCCGGCTCCGTGCTCAGAATGAACGTTGCCGTCCGGAATGTTCTCGAGCATACGACCCTCTCCGTTCCCGAGGTCGTTGCGGCGGCAAGCTGCAACCCTGCGCGCGCGATCGGTGAGACGCACAAGGGCTCTCTCAAGGTCGGCTTTGACGCGGATATCGTCATCGCCGACGACAAGATCAACGTAAAGAAAACCATTAAGAAAGGTGAAGTTATATATGAAGCTTAAGGTTAATGCGCCGCTCGATCCCGGATTCGAGCCGATGATCCTCGTTTATGAGGAGTTTGAGGAAAAGGTCAAGGCGGCGGGCGGAAAGAAGATCAAGCTCGCGGTCGAGAGAAACAAGGGATATGTTTCAACCTTCGAGATGCTTGTTTATGAGGACGGCACCGGACACGACGATGAGAACTTTGACATCGTTGAGCGTGTTGTCAAGTCTCTTCTCTGGATCCGCGGAGGTTATAAGATCACAGTTGCAGGCTCCGAGGAGATCGGAAAGCGCATTAAGGCGGCGTACGATTTCAACGGACTTCGCGAGTTCGACCGCGGATTCATGGCGCGCGTGTACGAGCGTCCCTTTGAGGTTGAGGTCGTCGCATATGAGGATGCTCCCTCCGAGAATGAGGCGGCGGCTCCTGTCGGACGCCATCTCGACGGATGCCGCATCGGTTTTGACGCAGGCGGAAGTGACCGCAAGGTCAGCGCCGTCATCGACGGAGAGAGCGTCTACTCCGAGGAGGTCGTATGGCATCCGAAGCTCAACTCCGATCCGAAGTATCATCATGACGGCATAATGGAGGCTATGAAGACCGCCGCGTCCAAGATGCCCAGAGTCGACGGTATCGGTGTTTCCTCCGCCGGCGTTTATATTGACAATAAGATCATGATCGGTTCGCTGTTCCTCAAGATCAGTGATGAGGATTTCGAGAAGCATGTAAAGCATATGTATACCGACATTGCAAAGGAGCTCGGTGACGAGCTTGGCCACGAGATTCCGATCGAGGTCGCAAACGACGGTGACGTCACCGCGCTCGCAGGAGCAATGGGACTTGATGACAACGCGGTGCTCGGTATCGCGATGGGTACGTCAGAGGCGGGCGGTTATGTCGACGCTCACGGCAATATCACCGGCTGGCTCAACGAGCTTGCGTTCGTTCCGGTCGATTTCAATAAGGATGCAATGGTCGACGAGTGGTCCGGCGATTACGGCTGCGGCGTCAAGTATTTCTCCCAGGACAGCGCTATCAAGCTTGCGCCGGCGGCCGGTATCGAGCTCGACGCGGACGCTACTCCCGCCGAGAAGCTGAAGGTCATCCAGGCGAAGATGGAGGAGAATCACGACGGTGCGCGCAAGATCTATGAGACGATCGGCGTGTACTTCGGATATCAGGTCGCATACTATGCGATGTTCTACGATATCAGACATGTCCTGCTTCTTGGACGCGTTTCCTCCGGAGAGGGCGGAAATATCGTGCTCGAATTCGCAAAGAAGGCACTTGCTGAGCAGTATCCCGAGCTTGCAAAGAAGATCGAGATATCTCTGCCGGACGAAAAGACCCGCCGTGTCGGTCAGTCTGCGGCGGCGGCATCTCTCCCCCTGATCGGCTGAGCGACTTGTAATCGATATGGTACAAATAATCGGTACACTCGGTGCGTTTTGTCTCGCCTGCGTGGTATTCCTGATCAACCGCCTTGCTGGAGGCACATGGATTCCCGAGGATCAGTTCACGACCGCCAATATCGCCGTCACTACGCTGATCGCACTCGCTGTCGAGGCTGCGCTTATCGGATATCAGGTCATGAAGAAAAAGCGGGCAGAGAAGGCAGGCGAGGAGAGAACCTCCCAAAAGAGCGACAAGGTCGTTCACGCTGAGGACGACGAATACGATTTCAGACCCAAAAAGAAAAACAGCGAAGATAAGTAAAAATTTTCTCCCGTGCCGCGGCGCGGGAGAAAATTTTTTTAAACTATTGCAAACAGGGTAACTTTGTGGTATAATAAACGGGTGAGATCGTTGCCTTGCAATGATTTCGCGGCCTTGCCGTTCCTGCGCTTCGCGCAGACGCGTCTATTTACGGCCTCGCAATCGCTTCTTTGCAAGTAAAAGCGATTGTGTCGTGGTATAATATACACGGCATGAGTTTTTGGCTGTTCTGCCAATTTGCGTACCTTAACAGTAAAACAAACAAGCCATGGAGTAAGACCATACCAGCCGGGGAAGCAGCGGAACCCTGTACCCGAAATCCGCTATAGCGGGGGTGGTATCCCGGAACGAGGGCCGAAGGATTGCAGACGAGCCGTTTTTGATCGTGTTGACGAATGGGTCTTGCGCGATCGGCGGCTGTGAACCATGTCAGGTGGGGAACCAAGCA
>CAYVUJ010000133.1:0-4813 GCA_964454825.1 uncultured Lachnospiraceae bacterium
CGCAAGTATGCTGTGAATTAAAGGAATTTCCTCAATAAAGAAGAAATGACTGAGGATTTTGAAAAAAGGCGTGAGATCGCCAAGGAACGTGCGAAGAGCGTAGGATTTGAAAGGGAACTTACTTCCCACATCGAGCCGTTTTTCGTGATCCGTTCGCTACGGCTTGGTGATGTGGCAGCAAGTATCAGATTAATAAAATAATTCAATAATTTACATTATAATGAAATACAAATTCACAGTGACATGTCCGCCACACATCATATCCACCACGGTTTTTGACAACCAGGAAGACCTGATGAAAAAGATTGTGGAAAGCAAGCAACTAATAATTGAAGTCAGCACCAAGACCAAACAGACAATCTCAGTCAACGTGCGTCACGGCAGCACCAGCTTGCTTGTCGGCTACATCCCCAAAGGCTGTGAGCATCTGAAATTCCTGGAGAAGTGGCGGTCTTATGTATGGGACGAACGGCAATCCAGCTATTGCTATTATTTCAAGATTCTCAAATCACAGGGCTGGAAGGAATTCAAGTTCTACATGGAAAAATTGATAGACTCGCTTCACCTTCAGGAATGGGCGGCGCATTATGAGATCGAGCCTGTAGATGAGCTTGATGTTACGGTGTGGATGAATGATAGCCTGAGAATGAGAATGTGCGAGCCGACGATATTGAAGAACCTTGAAATCGCTGAGATATGAAATTAGAAAGACGTGCAGTTCCCGAGTGGGCCTTGGATTATCTGGTAAATGGAACACTTGATGATCTGGAACCGGGAGAACAGGAGATGATTGATGAATGGTTGCAGAGAAACAATATTCTTGATGTCTGGCCGGCTGAAGAAGAGTCGTATTTTACACCCTGTCCTCCTTTCGGGTTGGCCTGCAATGTTGTGGAGTGCGACTGTGTAACAGAATGATAAAATAATTATAAGAACGATATGGAACCGCATGACCACATTGAATACGAAGGAAAGGAATATCCCCTGTACTTCCTCGATATCCCCAATGAGGATGACGGGACAGTGCAAAGGGCCGTATCCACAGAGTCGCTGGCCAGGGCAGCCTTGGATGAGAACGGGTTGCCGCTGAATCCGGAGGCAGAGAGAATTGATGACGATATCTTCTTCTATGTTCCCGAAGAAATTGCTGAAGGGAACGAAGATGATATCGTCGATTTTATAACTGAAAATCTTTGACGACATGGGAAGAAAAATTGAATGGCAGGAGGCAGCCCCGTGGGCTTCATATGTCCTCAATCAGCGGTATTCATCGAACAAGCACACGGTTATCCTGCAAGTCATTGACCGTGACAACAGATTGCTTTTCGAAGCTAAACAGGACGGGGAGATTGAAGAGGCTTTCAGTAGGGCTATGGAGACGTGTTCCGTCAAACTTAGGGAGTTGGGGATTGACTGTTATTTTTGGTACAACCCGTATTATATGAACTGTAAGGATGTAAAGATGCCTCATTATGATAAAAGAATAAAGATATGAGAACAACAATTCATATTCCATGTTTTCCCGGATTTTATGGAACCCGTTTTGAAGAATTGTATGTGATAGAACAGGAACAGGACCGCATGAGATGCGAGTATCCACAGTTGGAATATCTTGATGAATGGTGTCTGCCGAAGAACTACAGAAAACGTGTTGCAGAAGAGTTTGCTGAGAAATATATTGATGAACTGAATTTTGAGCTTGGTCTGGAAATAGATCTGGTTTTAGTAAGGATCGACAGCCCCAAGGAATACAATTTTGAAAATGATTGGCTGATATGCGAAGTTGAGATAGGGAACTGGAATGAGTTTATCAAAAAGATCAGCAGACTAATGAGCCACCCTGTTTATCGTCAACCACTGGCTCGGATGATATGGAGTAAACATACAAGCCACGACGGCTTCATCAGTAGCATGAGCAACGAGCTTGAGCTTTGGTTTCAGCTTATACAGGACACTGATTCCTGGATTTATCTAAGCTGTGCCTTGTGGTATCTTTTCTATCTAAAAAAATACGGCGAAGATGATTGTGAACAATGGTGGGACATTGCCGACAGAGTTGAAGATTATCTGGTTGCCAATACTGATGTGATGTATATATCACCTACGACAAAACGGGCCAAGCAGGAATATGAAGCCTGGCTTGTTGAAGATTCTTGTTGTACTATATCAAATTAAACCAAAACTACAATGGAAACCCAAACTTCTAAACCAATCAGAAAAACACAGGCGGTTCACTTTGTCGAAGGCAAGTGGTGCAATCGCTGTGGTAGATTTTATCCCTATTCATTCTTTATCCGCAACAACAGCACCCGTGATGGATATCGTAAGGCTTGTTGTTTCTGCAATGCCGCCAGCCTTAAGGTAAGGAACTTGCGCACTGAAGCGTGGAAGGCAATCGAGAAACTACAGAAAGAGCATGGTGCGGAATTCATAAAATTCAGGCCTGTCGTCGAACAGGTTGGCAGAATGACGATCGACAATACAGCTGAAGCACAGGCTCAAGAGTCCCTACAGCCACAGAATCAGGATGAAGCCTGTTTCAAGGATACGGTTGTGACTGCTGAAACTACAGCTGCTGAAATTCCAGAAAACGCATATAAGACCGGGTTACGTTATCCCCTCGCATTTGTAAGTGATGAAGAGCTTATCGCTGAAATACGTAGACGCGGATATTTCGGAGAGCTATCGGTCAAGAAATTAGTTGCAATATCAATATAAATCACAACAGCATATGGAAACAGAAAACAAACAATACCGCTCACTCGCCATCAAGAAGCACATCGAGAGCATGGCTGATGTCTACGAGTTTTTCGATGACCTTCAGCGCGAGGATTTGCTTATACATCCCGACGACCTGTTCGCGGATATCGCTGAGAAAGAGAACATATCCGCTGAGATGGCCGCGAGGCTTGACGACACGATGGAACGCTGCGTTGAGATGTGTGAGAAGATTGGCGAGGATATTTATGAAGCCATTTTGCCTTATTTTCGAGACAGCCTCAATAAACTGAGGAGACCTGAGAAACCTGAAGAATCCAGCAATCTCTATATAATCCTTTCCACCGACGGCGCTACCTACAGCCCTGATGGCGATTATGTCGACAACTGTCAGATGCTCGGGATTGCAGGCGGGACAACAAGGGAGGAGGCCGTCGAAAGCCTTTTTCATGACCAGCCTGAATTGAAAAGGATGGGTTTCAGTCCTGAAGAGACAACAGCCTATAAGATTGTGAAATGATATGGACTATATAGTGATACTTGCAGACAGCCGCTGCATTACTGTTGCGCTTGATGAACGGCGCAGGGCAAGAATCAGTGAGCTTGATGACATTGACCTGTATGTTGAAGATGAACTGAGTGAGGAATTTGATTTCTCCATAGCCAACATGCAGTGGATGATGGTCGACGAGACACAGTTTCATTGTGTAGGCAAGATACCGAAATTCAGAAAGATTTAAGATATGTACGAGAATGATAAATTGCTGGAGATGTTCTTTGAACCCGAGAGATGGACCTACGCCATCAATAAGGGCGTCGACAAGGACATGCCTAAGAACGTGCTCGCTGCCCTTGCAAAGAAAGAGGTGCGGGCTGAGATGTATGAAGCGATAAAGGCCGGGAAGTACGCCATCTTTCCCCCGCATACCGCCAGGATACCAAAGGACAACGGTGAGTTCCGCACGGTTTATGTGAATGAGCCGATAGACCGTGTCTTCCTCAGCATTGCCAACGACCTTCTGATGGAAACCTGTGGCTCGATGATTCATCCGGCCTGCAAGTCATATCAGAAAGGCATCGGTTGCGGCAAGGTTGTAAGGGAGGTTGTCGAAAGGGTAATGGATGCTGAAGGCGAGACTGCTGGATGGAAGGCTGATTTCAGTAAGTATTTTGACAGCGTTCCCATTGAGCTGATAGATGAGGCGTTTGATAATGCTGAGAAGATTGTCGGTAAGTCACTGATTATCGATATCCTCAGAAAATACTATCACACCGACATCTACTTCGATCTTGATGGCAATGTGCAGGAGTCCTACCAGTCGCTGAAACAAGGTTGTGCGGTTGCTTCATGGCTTGCGAATGTGGTGATGTTCGATTTGGATTTTACTTTGAGCAACATGGACGGTGTTTATGTCCGCTATTCTGATGACACATTGTTTGTCGGCAAAGATTGGAAAACAGCAATTGACCTGATGGAAAAGATGGTACACAGCAAGGGCATAACGCTTAATCCCAACAAGGTGCAGTATATAATTGAGCGTGAGTGGTTCAAGTTCCTTGGTTTCAGCATTAAGGGCCAGCTCATATCTCTCAGTCGCAACCGCATAAAGACATTCCAGAAAGAGATACAGAAACGGACTATCAAGGATCGCAAGCAGTCGTTCAAGAAGGCGCTTAATAAGGTCAACCGCTATCTCTACAAGGGCTACGGTCCTGAATCTTACAGCTGGGCGTCACAGGTTCTATCTGTCATCAACAGCACCTCCGATATCCTTGAACTTGACAAGTTCGTGATGGATTGCCTGAGGGCCGTTCAGTCTGGGAAACGTCGGGTCGGTGGCCTTGGTTACAATTTCGAAGGAAAGTATGGATGCATACAGCGTGGCCGTGGCCGTAATGTGACCGCCAACCGTGGCAAGTATCCGGGAAACATCGAAGGATACCTGACACTGGGGTGCATGAAGAAAGCGATCCATACAAGCTCTGAACTGTACAATACGCTGGTCGGTCAGCTTTAAATCCACACCGGTCATCCGGTCTTTGGGTATAGGCCGCCAGATCCAATTAAGGATCGGGGCCGTAACCTGGATGCAAT
>CAYVUJ010000134.1:0-4735 GCA_964454825.1 uncultured Lachnospiraceae bacterium
CCAGTTGACCATCAAAGAAGTAAAATGGTACCGGAAATTCTGTAGTTTGACCGTCACCACGATATACTGCTTTGCAATTTTCTGTTTGAATCGTCATTATTTTCTCCTTTAAAAAAAATGTATAAAAAAAAGAACGGCGAAAACAGTATCGCTGTTCTTTTAAGTTAAGTTTGCTTTTTTAGCATAAAAAAAATCCGGGTTACCGGATTTACAAATGACAAAACGCCATTCTGGGGTTTTTGTTAACACACTCTGACATAAAAGTCAATAGATTTGGCGATGGCTAAATAAATTTTTCTTTTACCGCGTTTTGCTTTTTTTGCTAATCAGAGATGGCGGAAGATTTTGATAGCTGTCCGCAAATGCTTTGCGGGTTTGATAGGTCAGCTCTATTCCATTGTGTGTGATAACCGCGCCTGTCGGCTTAAACCTTACGCTTGTCCCATCATCAAAGCGGATATAGGGAATTGTTTCTTTGCCGTTATATGTTATTTTATGCTCTTTACCTTGGTCATCTTGCCAGCTGATTGTTTCAATGTTTTTCTCAGGTCCTATGGTTATTTTGCTTTTATTTTTTAGCCATATCACTTCGTTTTTAGAAACCTCTACGGACTTTCCGTTATTGATATAGTTCAGAATCCGGAAATTTTTATCAATTATCAGCTTAATATTGCCTTTGCATACAAGACTGTTATGCTCGGCTGAATTAAAGAAAAAGGTATCCAAATTGGATAATGTTATCTTTTGTGAATGGAGGTTTATGGTGGTTTTATCCTGCATTCTAAAACCGGTTATTTCGGTACCGTTTAAGGTGATGCTTACTTTATTGTCGTGTTCTTCATCATATCTTTTTTCTCTTCGGCGAGGTTCCGCGGAAGAAATTTGCTTATTGGCGGTCTTCCCTGAGGGCGTGATGATATTTAAAACGCGTTTTTCTTTAAAATCAAGCTCAACGATTTTCCCGTTTTTTTGTACGGCGCGATATATATTTCCCTTAACTAAATAGAGTTTGGGCATTACGCTTAGTATTTTGTTGCTTAAATCTACCATATCATAGGCAAACTGGATGAGGTTTTCTTTTAGTTTTTCCGCAAGCTCCGGGCTTAGATGGTGATGACTTAACTCATTACGCAGTTTGCGATATTCGTTCCATTGTTCTTTTTTATCAGGTGTGATAAATTTATTGCGTATCATATCTTGCCAGCATTTAATGACCGGCTGATTTCTGCCGGAAAAAAAGCAATATTGACACATTTTATATTCTAAATCGGCAAACATGTCTAAAAACTTTCTTCGCGCTGTATATTGCATTATTCGCTCAAGAAAATTGTTCATATCGGTATCTTGCCGGTCTATTATCTCAGCGTTTGGAAACAGCTTTTCAATACTCTTTATCAGGCTTTGCTTTTTAGTATGTGTTTCGGCGTAGCCTGTTTCTATCAGCATTTCTTTTTCAGGATTTGCTTGTTTATAGGCCTTGAGGCGCGCGATAAACTTGCTATGACTTTCTTCTTTTTTTCGTATTAACAGCTCAGGGGACAGACCTTCAATTAAAGGCGCAAAGTCTGTAGCAACTGCAGTGTATGATTTTATTCTTTCGCTAAGGGGTTTGTTACATAGCTTTCCATATCCGTCCAAATATCTGGCGCGCACCGAGGCGTTTCTGTCTGTATCATAAAAGGTAAAATGCCCTAAATTATCTAATGTATCCCACTGGTGGTGCATGAGATGGCGTATATTTTGATACTCTTGAAAACGTGAGGCTGAAGGGATAATACCGCCGTTTTCGGCTTGGTATAAATAATTATCTCCCTTTTTGCGGCACAACATTTCTTTTAGAGTGCGGTTTGCCTCTTCGGTAAGCGCTGAGAGCGCAGATAATATCACATTTTCAAACGGGGCAGTCAACTCTGAGGCTAATGTTTCGTTTTGTATTTGTCTTAATTTTTGATCTTCCACATCTTGCAGCTTGCCGCTCATCTTTCCTAATATTTCTAAAATACACTGAAAGCGTTTGACCATCAGCTCATCTTCAAAGGCTTCTTTAATGGTCATGTCGTTTGGACTATCATTAAGTGTTATGCAGTATTTTCCATCAACGATAAATGTGGTGTTCTTTAAGCTTGCTTTTTGAGGAAACGCGGCAACAAAACGTTCAGCTCTGTGCGGTAAGGTGTTACAATGGCTATAGGCTAGATAGGTTTTGGGAACAGATAATATCCCCTCTTTGGTATTTTGGTCTGCACTTAAATTGAAGCTGATGAAACAATACTTTTCGTTGCCGATTTGTCTGTCTTTCAGAAAATCCGCATAGGCTTTTGTTTCTTCATTGTTTGCATCATCCAAGTTCCACGGAACCGGTCTAAAATCCGGATAGAGAATTTTTGTTTGTTGTGCGGCAAGACCGGCTGAGGTGTGTTTAGCCACAAAGCCTTCCATTGTGCGCACTAAGGAAATATATTCGCTGTATGCGGCTAAGAGCCGTTTTTTTTGTCCTTTAGTAACGGCTTTGTCATAACATGATATTGTATTTAGGTTCTCTGTCATCGTTTTATTTTAAGTCTTTTTTTATGTTTTTGCAAACTTAACAAAAACTTATTGTTTTGTCAATATTTATTTTATGCCTAGTGTTTTAGTCTGGTGAAAAAAATAAAGATTGCTTTACAATTTGAAAAAAGTGTGCTATATTTGGTATAGTTTTTGTGTATGGAGGTATAACATGTTTGTTAGAAGTTTTGCCCTTTTCCTCGGTGTTTTTTTATTAAGTTTTTCTTTAGAAGCGGCTCCAAAGCCGTCCACAAAAACGGCTAACAGCCCGTCTATTTATAGCATTGTTAATAATGAAGACGAGGAAGCCATGTCTAATTTGGTGACACTCGGCGGAAGTGTGGACCAACGAGATAAAGATGGTTATACCGCCTTAATGATTGCCGCCTCATTAGGTAAGGCTGATTTTGCGCAGTTTTTGCTTAATAACGGAGCTGATGCGCATGCCAGAAGCCGTACGGGGCTGACACCTTTACACTATGCCGCTCAGAGTGGGCAGTTAAGTGTTATTACCGTGCTTTTGATGTTTGATGCAAATATTGATATGCCTGATATGAACGGGTTTACCCCTTTAATGACGGCAGTTGAGGCCGATCAGCGTCTTTCAGTGGAATTTTTGGTTAAACACGGCGCATACATAAATTATCGTAATGCAGATGGCGATACGGCGCTTAAAATTGCTGACCGTAAAAAGCTTAAAGAGATCAGTGTTTATTTAAGAGAGCATGGCGGTAAATATTAAAAATCTCAATTCTTTTTGCTTTTGATGCTTGCGAAAGAGTAAACCGGCTCCTATATAAGTTTTAGATTGTGAATCAACTTATTTTAGGAGCTTATTGATATGGCTGAAAAAATTGAATTTAAAACGGAAGTAAATAAACTTCTTAACATTGTGATTAACTCTCTTTATTCGGAAAAATATATCTTTTTGCGCGAACTTATTTCTAATGCTTCGGACGCGCTTGATAAACTTAAATATTGGACTTTGGCAAATCCTGAGCTAAAGAAAGCCCCTGCCCCATATCAAATTACGATTACACCGGATAAGGAAAATAACACATTAACGATTTCCGATAATGGTATCGGAATGACCAGAGAGGATTTGATTAACCATATCGGTACGATTGCCAAATCCGGTACGGCTGAGTTTTTACAAAACGCCAAAGACAATGAATCGGCGATTGACCTTATCGGGCAGTTCGGTGTCGGGTTTTATTCGGCGTTTATGGTGGCTGACAAGGTGGAGATTATCACTCGCCGGGCTGACACAGACAAAGCCTACAGTTGGGTTTCAAACGGTATTGACGGGTTTGAGATTGCTCCAGCCGAGCGCGCAACTAACGGGACGGATATTAAGCTTTTCTTAAAAGTTGACGCCAAGGACTTTACCGACACCATTTATTTGCGCAATATTATCCATACTTACTCAGAACATATTGACTATCCGATTGTCTTAAACCTCGGAGAAGCAGGCGTTGAGACGGTTAACAGAGCCTCTGCTCTTTGGACCAGAAACAAAGCTGAAATTACGGAAAAACAATATAAAGACTTTTATCAGCATGTCACCAGAAATGCTGATGAACCGTGGATGACACTTCACTTTAAGGCTGAAGGCAGCTTGGAATATACAGGGCTTTTGTTTATCCCCTCTAAAGCACCATACGACCTTTTTCAACCGGATCGTATGACCGGAATTAAGCTTTATGTCAACAAAGTGTTTATCTCTGACAAGGTGGAAGGTTTGATGCCGATGTATTTGCGCTTTGTTAAAGGGGTAATTGACAGTGCGGATTTACCGCTTAATATCTCTCGTGAGATGCTTCAACAGAGCGCGCTTATCGCTAAAATCAGACAAGGCACCGTTTCACGTATTTTCAAAGAGCTTAAAAACAAAGCTAAAGACGAGGCTAATTATGAGAACTTTTGGAATGCGTTCGGGATTGCCGTTAAGGAAGGAATTTATGAGGACATTTCAAACCGCGAAGAAGTGGCGGAACTATCTCGATTTTACTCCACCTCTTCAGACGGAAGGCTCACTTCTTTAGACGCCTATATTGAGCGTATGGACAAAGACCAAAAGGCGATTTATTATATCACCGGCGATGATGCGAAAACGCTTGCCTCTAACCCGCAACTTGAGGCTTTTGTTGAGAAAGGGATTGAAGTGTTGCTCTTAACAGATCCGATT
>CAYVUJ010000135.1:0-1118 GCA_964454825.1 uncultured Lachnospiraceae bacterium
CGAGAGGCTCTGCCTCTCGACTCCGCCAAAGGGACTTCGTCCCTCTGGACTCCCATCACAAGGTTTGTGCAAACTTTATTGGGAGCGTCCCGCCCCCCGAAAGGGGGGGTGTGCAGACTTTGCAGTAGTGCGCACTTTCCCCAAGCATCCCCCCTTAAATCAATCATGTCGCCAAATGGCGGCGGAACGGAGATAACTATGACAGAATTACAACAGCTTGCGCTCAGTGCGCGCGAGGCACAGCGTGTGCTTGCGCTCTGCTCATCGGAGCAGAAGCGAGATGCGATCCTCGCGATCGCCGACGCGCTTGAGGCGAGGTGCGCCGAGATCCTTGAGGCGAACGCACGCGATCTCGCAAAGGGACGCGCGGCGGGAACATCGGAGGCGATGCTCGACCGGCTCGCTCTCGACGAGGGACGCATATCCGCCATCGCCGAGGGCGCGCGGCAGGTGGCTTCCCTGCCCGATCCCGTGGGCGAGGTGACGGAGAGCTTCACGCGCCCGAACGGGCTTCGCATCTCGAAGGTACGCGTGCCGCTCGGCGTGATCGGCATGATCTACGAGGCGCGGCCGAACGTCACCGTCGACAGCGCTGTACTGGCGCTTCGCTCGGGGAATGCGATCCTTCTTCGCGGCTCCTCGAGCGCCGAGGAATCGAACATTGCGATCGCCGGCGTGATGCGCGAGGCGCTTCGCACCACGGCGGTACCGCCGGAGGCGGTCTGTCTCGTCACGGGCGGCGGCCATGAGCGGGTGAACGAGCTTATGCGCCTTCGCGGCTATGTCGACGTGCTCATCCCGCGCGGCGGCGAGCGGCTGATATCGAGCGTGGTGGAGAACTCCTCGATCCCCGTTATCGAAACGGGCGTGGGCAACTGCCACGTGTACATCGACCGCGCGGCGGATGCAGATATGGCGGCGGCGATCGCGGTAAATGCGAAGGCACAGCGTGTGTCCGTGTGCAACGCGACGGAGACGGTGCTCTTCCACCGGGATTTCCCCGGGATCGTGCAGGTCTGCAAGGCGCTCGCCGCGGCGGGAGTCACCCTGCACGCGACGGCGGAGCTGAGCGACATGCTTTCGGCAGCGGGCTTTTCGTCGCCGGTAGTCGCCGCAGA
>CAYVUJ010000135.1:1128-4707 GCA_964454825.1 uncultured Lachnospiraceae bacterium
AAAAATAATTTATCTGAACTTTATAATATCTATCTTTCTAAAGAGAAACATAAAGTTAAAATTGAATATCAATTAGTAAATAAAAGTGAAGATACGATTGGAATTACGTTATATCTATATTTTGATGGCAAAAAAACTATGGAAAGAGAAGTCGTTCATGAAATTGCAACGACTACTGTGCCAGAATTAATGAAAAATGATGGCATTGCGGCGGCTGTGGTCGACTCGCTCGACGAAGCGATGGCGCATGTACGTCGGTATTCGACCGGACACACGGAGTGCATCGTGACCGAGGATGCGGACGCGGCGGAGAAATTTATCGCCGGGATCGACGCGGCGGTGGTGAATCACAATGTGTCGACGCGCTTTACGGACGGCTTTGAGTTCGGCTTCGGTGCGGAGATCGGTATCTCGACACAGAAGCTCCACGCGCGCGGTCCGCTCGGCCTGCGGGAGCTGTGCTCATTCAAGTACGTCGTCCGCGGCGAGGGGCAGACGAGGGGATAAGCGGATTCCCGAATTTCCCGGGGGAGGAGCTTTTTGAAAAAAGCCCCCGCCGACCTGCGGATCGGCACCGGTCCCCCACCGCAAAAACTTTTGACAAGGGTTAGTACAGACTTGAGAGCATCTGCGCAGAAGTCTGCACTAACCTAATAGTTGGGGGCCGGGAGACTGGTCCCCCGGCGGGCTCGTTCAAATTTGGGTGAAGCTCGGGTATAATGCCGCTTTGCGGCATTATACGCTACACGGCACGTAAATTGGCATTGATAGTACAAACTTCATGCCGTGTATGGCAGAGCCCCGCTGGGGTTTGGGGCAACGCCCCAACATCGCATACGCGTGCTTCCGACTTCGTCGGAAGTACAGCCGACTAAGTCGGAAGTACAGCGAAAGGCGTAAGCCCGAGCGCAACCTCGTCTTTGTGCACAGCCCTCAAAGTCTGCATAAACTCACTCCCCTCAAAGTCTGCATTCGCAAACATCCGCCGCGGCAAGTAAGCCTCAGGCGCAGTTTGACTTCATGCCGCGGCCTGTGCAGGCGGCTTTGCCGCCCTGCACCAGTTGCGCAGACGGCTTTGCCGCCTGCGCCATTGCGCATCCTGCTTTGCAGGATGCGCCGGGCGCCGTCCCCCGCGGGGGACGGCGCCATTACATACCTCACACATAAATATCAAGGAGCAATTACCGTGAGAAGAAAAGACCGCGAGATCACAGACAGCGCGAGAATCGACGAAATCATCGCAAAATGCAAGATCTGCCGGATCGGCTTTAACGATCGCGGCAGAGTGTACATCGTCCCGCTCAATTTCGGCTTTGTCAAAAAAGACGGCGAGCGCGTATTCTATTTTCACAGTGCAAAAGCCGGACGCAAGATCGATCTTATCGCGTCCGCGCCGGAGGTCGGCTTCGAGCTAGACACGGGTTATGAGCTTGGGGAAGGCAAGGTGGCTTGCGAATTCACCGCATGGTATGAGAGCATCATCGGAAGCGGCCGGGTGAGCATCGTCGACGATCCGGCGGAAAAGGAGCTTGCGCTGAGGCGGCTGATGTATCAGGCAACCGGCCGCGGGGAGTGGAGCTTCGATGACGCGGCGCTCGCCGCCGTATGCGTGATCAAACTGACCGTCACAGAGCTGAGCGCCAAGGCGCATTGCAGATAGCGTACGGACCGCGCTCTGCCCGCAACATCAAACACAGTAAAATACGGCGAAATTTTTTCGCTTCACCCTCTTGACAAATCCCTTCCGTCCGTGTATAATTTTACATGGTTAGCAAACGCTAACCAAAAAATGAAGCTTCTTTTTTATCAGAGCGCAAACGCGCTCCGGAGACGGCGACGGCCGTCCGTAATTTTAACCCGTGAGTTAGTCAATGCTAACTCTCAAAAATCAGGAGGAACAGAGATGAATAAGAAAACTAAGATTGTTGCGGGCTTGATAGCGTGTGTTTGCGCGCTGAGCATCACGGCTTTTGCCGTTTCGCAGTGGAGAAGCGATATCAAGCTCAGCGGCAGCGTGTCCGCGAAGGGAAGCTGGGATGTTGCAGTCGAGGCAGCGAGCGTAAAAACGAGCTCAGGCGCAGTGCTTACATACAGCAGTGCCGAAAACGGCGGCATGTATCAAAGCTCCTACACCGTTGAAAGCGAGATGAACAAAAAGATCGCAGAGCTTGAGAATGCGGGTGCCGCCGCCATCTCGGGAAACGTCATCAAGATGCTGGAAGCATACATATCATATTATGACGCCCAGGGCACATTCCACAACAGAGAGCATATCGGCTATTACATGACGATAGAGGAGGCGGACGCCGCCCGCGCAGCCAGCGTCGAGAGGATCACGAACGCCGGCGGCAAGGTCAACTCGAGCGGCCGAACAGGAGCATGGTGCTATACGGTGTCGTATAACGGCGTTTCATCCGATGCCGCGATCGACGGCGCATGCGTCACCTACGATGCGGTCGAATTCAACCGTCCGGGTGCGTGGGCGCAGTACACCGCTACCGTCACGAACAACGGCACGGCGGCGGCGGATCTCAGCGATTACACCGTCGAGGTACCGGGACTTGACCCGGATGTGTTCACAGTCGATACACCCGACCTCTCGGGTGATGTTCTGGAGGTGGGCGAGTCCTGCACCTTCACGGTTGTCGTCAAGGTCGCCGAGGACATCGACGTTCTCGACGCCGACGCGCAGAGCTTCACCGTCGCCCTTGTGTATGCTCCCGAGGAGATCGAGCCTGCACCGGGCGCGACCCACAGCCACTGACATGAATTTCCGGCAAAAGAATATCGCAGGGCGCGCTGATGTGTCCTGCGGTATTTTTCAAGCGGAAGGCAGGCGATGGTTATGAGTGCAAAAATTGTTGGAACGGCCGTTTTGGCGGTTCTCATCATGCTTTCGCTTAATTACAGCTCCGCTCAGGCAGCGTCCGGGCAGAGTGAGTACGGCGGGCATGGCACGGAGATCGTAGTGAAAAACGCCGCTGTCCTCTCGGCCTCGCATGTGCTCGGCGAGAATCGAGTGTATATCGGGGACAGCGGCGAGGTGAGGGCGGCTCTCGGGACGTTTGAACGACCGGGCGCGTACGTGGAGATCGCGGTGACGGTCGAGAATACCGGAGATCAGAGCGTGTATCTGGCGGGCGTTGAAACGGAACTTCCGGCAATCGCGGATTTCAGAGTGGACGTTCCGCGCTTCGATGTGACGCGCCATGAGCTGACTGCAGGCGATCAGTGCGAGTTCACGGTCGTGGTATGCTGGGACGGCGCGTCGGAGCGGAGCATTCTCTCCGAGGAGACGGGTGAGTTCACTCTGAGGCTGACGTACGTCCGCGGCGAGGCATCGGGAGCGGCGCCGGATACGTCCGGCGGAGCGTCATCCGGCAGCAATGCGCCGCAAAGCCCGCCTCAAACGGGAGATACGGGATGCCTGTCACTATGGCTCGCACTGGCGGTGCTCTCGATGCTCGGGACAGCGTGGGCGTATACGGCGGCTGTCGTACCCCGGACAAAAGAAAAATAAGGGCTATGGCAACAGAGGCAAAGTCTGTAAATATGCAAGTCTGCGCAAACTCAGCAGCG
>CAYVUJ010000136.1:0-4699 GCA_964454825.1 uncultured Lachnospiraceae bacterium
TCGACTGCGCCCAGTGCGGCGCGATGGACAACGGTTACTGCAAGGGCTGCGGCGAGACAAACGGTCACCCATTCGGCGGGACATGTGTTCTCGGAGTATGCTGTGAGAAAAACGGCTGTGAGAACTGCGGCAAGTCCTTTGAGGCTCCGTGCGCTCTGAGGGAAGAGCTCATTGCGGAATTCAATGCGCTCGGGATCGAGGACATGGAGGAAGTCACTTCGCTGAACGCACTGCACGGAGCGTACATAAATCTTCAGTACACCCTCCCCGGTGGACAGCAGGTCAAATTCTGGGATGACGACAGGGTGTACCTCGGGAATCAAATGTGCAAGAAAAACAGCGAACGGTGCTACGGTCTGACTGCCGACGAGAATTACCTTTTGGTGTGCGAGTACGGCGGAAACGGCGCGGATGCCGAGATAGTCGTTTTCAAAAAACGAAGCTAACTCCGCACCGGCTGAGGAGCAGGCGGCACGCTTATTCCAAAAATGAATATAACAGTATTCAAAACAGGTATTGGATTTTTTCCGTTATATGAGTTATAATATATTTGGAACAAAATACCTTTTCAGGTGAGCTTTGGAGGTGCAATGAAAAGAATCCGTGATATGAAACACCGTTTTTCCAGGGTATTGGCAAGGATTGCTGTCACGCTGGTGAGTGTTGCCCTCTGCGTTGCACTTATCGTCGTGATTTTCATGTCCTTTTGGAAGCCGCTCAGTGCAAAGGCATCGAAGGAAATGCAGAAGGAATATGCAACGCTCGCCGACAATTATTCGGACGGCGAGTTCTCAAATCCGGGGGAGTTCTCAGTGATGTCAAGCTATACCGACCCGTACGCGAACCGTGCGGGTGACAATGGTCGGACTCCCGCGGACGTCCTGCCGTCTGTCGAGCCGCAGTTTCTTACCTCCCCGAAGGCTGAAGAGTTCACGGTGACATGGCTCGGTCACTCCACGCTGCTCCTGCAGATCGAGGGACTCAATATTCTGTTCGATCCCGTGTTCTCAGACATCGCCTCTCCCGTATCCTTCGTGGGACCGGAACGTTTCAGCCCGCGTCCTATTGAGATCGGGGAGCTTCCCGAGCTTGACGCCGTGATCATAACCCACGACCATTACGACCATCTGGACTATTCGACGATCTGCGCGCTCAAGGACAAAACCAAACGTTTTGTGGTGGGACTCGGGGTGGAAAACCATCTGCTGCGCTTCGGCGTTGAGGAGGCAAAGATATCATCCCTTGTATGGTGGCAGGAGATGGAGCTCGGTTCGCTCACCGTCGCCTGTACTCCCGCGAGACATTACTCGGGACGCAGCCTGAACGATCACAACGCCACGCTCTGGACCTCGTGGGTACTCAGGGGCTCTGATATTCAGGTATACGTAAGCGGCGACACCGGGTACGGAGATCACTTTGCCGAGATATACCGCAGATACGGCAGCTTTGACCTTGCGCTGCTCGACTGCGCGCAATACAATGAGCGCTGGCACGAGGTTCATATGTTCCCCGAAGAAGCCGTCAGGGCGGCGGGAGAACTGCATGCAAAGACGCTTATGCCCATCCACTGGGGCGCGTTCAGTCTTTCGCTTCACGCATGGGACGATCCGGCTCAGCGCTTCACCCAAAGAGCCGAGGAGCAAGGATTCGAGGTCATCACCCCAAAGCTCGGTCAGACGGTCACATGGAATGAAAGAGACGCCGCCAAAGAGCGTTGGTGGCGTGAATATAAGTAATACAGAAAAAGGCAAAACAAATGGAAATCATCGAAAAAAAGATATTTGACGAGGAGCGTGCACTTTACGGCAGTCACTCCCTTTGCGTCAGGCAATGTCGCTTTGACGGCCCTGCGGACGGAGAAAGCGCCCTCAAGGAATGCTCGGACATTGTTGCCGAGGACTGCTTCTACAATCTTCGCTATCCGTTCTGGCATGTGCACGGTCTGCGGATCCGCGGCGGAGAGATGACAGAACTTTGCCGCGCCGCGCTTTGGTACTGTGAGGATGTGCAGATCGCCTCTCTGAAGATGCACGGCATCAAGGCGCTTCGCGAATGCTCCGGCGTGAGGCTTCAAAGCTGCGACATCTCCTCACCTGAGTTCGGCTGGTACACCGCCGGCGTGAAGATGGAGGACAGTGTCGCCGCGGGCGAGTATTTCATGATGCGATGCAGCAATCTGGAATTCAAAAACGTCAGGCTAAAGGGCAAATACGCATTTCAGTATCTTGACGGTGCAAAATTTGAATGCTGCGAGCTCGACACCAAGGATGCATTTTGGCACGCCCGCAACGTAGTCGTGAAGGACAGCGTGATAAAAGGCGAATACCTCGCATGGTACTCCGATGGACTGACGCTTGAAAACTGCACGGTCATAGGCACTCAGCCGCTCTGCTACTGCCGGAATCTGAGGCTTATAAACTGCAAGATGATCGACTGCGACCTCGCATTTGAGAAATCCGATGTTGAGGCGAGCATCACCACGCCTGTAATAAGTATCAAAAATCCGCGCTCAGGCGTCATTTCTGTACCCGAGGTCGGCGAGATAATACGTGACGATGACAGCGCCGAAGGTGAGATCACAGTCGGCGCGCACTGACACATATTCCAAAACGAACAGGAGAACGGACACCATGATTTACAGAGATTTTCAGAACATAAAGCTATCGGGACTCGGTCTCGGGATGATGCGTCTGCCGGTCATCGGCGGAAACGACGCGGTGATCGACGAGGCGGCGTCGGAGGCGATCATTGACTATGCATACAAGAACGGCATCAACTACTTCGACACTGCCTGGGGATACCACGACGGAAATTCCGAGCTTGTCGCGGGGAAATTTCTCTCGAAATATCCGAGAGAGAGCTATTATCTCGCGAGCAAGTTCCCGGGATACGACAACTCCAACATGCCCAAGGTCAGTGAGATCTTTGAAGAACAGCTCAGAAAATGCAGAACTCCGTATTTTGATTTCTACCTCTTCCACAATCTTTACGAGGGCAACGTCGACGATTATCTCGACCCGAAGTTCGGTATTCTCGATTATCTGCTCGAGCAGAAGAAAAACGGACGCATCAAGCATCTCGGCTTCTCCACTCACGGAAGCATCGAGGTGACAAAGCGTTTCCTCGACGCATACGGCAAGCACATGGAGTTCTGTCAGATCCAGCTCAACTACATGGACTGGCACTTCCAGAACGCCGAGAACGTAGTATCGCTTTTGAATGAAGCGGGTATTCCGATCTGGGTCATGGAGCCTCTTCGCGGCGGTAAGCTCGCGACGGCAAGCGACGAGGTAAAGGCATCGCTCGCCGCTATGCGCCCTGAGGAGAGCATTCCTGCATGGGCGTTTCGGTTCCTTCAAGCGATACCGGGCGTGACCATGGTGCTCTCGGGCATGTCAAGCATGACTCAGGTGCAGGAGAACATCGCGACATGGAATGAAGATAAGCCGCTCTCGAAGGAGGAGTTTGACACCTTGATCGCCTTCGCGGACGAGGAGACAAAGAAGGGCGGTATTCCCTGCACCGCCTGCCATTACTGCACCTCGCACTGTCCTATGGGGCTGCCGATTCCGGAGCTGATCGCTCTTTACAACGAGCACAAGATCACCGGAAAGGACGGGTTCATCGCACCTATGGCGGTGGCGAGCATGCCGGAAGAAAAGCGTCCCGCAAACTGCGTCGGGTGCCGCAGCTGTGAGCAGGTCTGCCCGCAGCAGATAGGGATATCAGAGGTGATGAAGGACTTCACCTCCATGATCGGAATGTGAAGCCCTTTGACATAAAAAACCGAGAAACAAAGGAATATACATGAAGTACCGATGGGATGATTATACCAGCGAATACTCTGCGACGGCAGATCGCTGGATCGATGATGATGCACGGCGCTTCACCGGGTTTGATGAGCCCGGCGATACATGGGCCGCCTATCACGAATATTGGTTACATGACGAGGGAATGATTCCCGGTGAAAACTACTGGTGCAAGGTGATCTCAGACGCAGATGCACCGTTTGCGGTCATCGCGTTCAGTTTGTATGACGGTGAGTATACAATTATGGAGTACCTTGTTGATCCGAAAAAAAGAGGTCAGGGACTGGGTTCGTCCGCACTGCGTGAGCTGCTTGAAAACGGAGACACAATAATCGGCCAACAGATAGGCAAAGCCATGGCGGTCATCTTCCCGAACAACGTTGCATCCCAGAGATCGTTTGAAAAAGCAGGCTTTACGTTCGATCATGCGCATCCAGACGGCGACGCATGGTACTACAAATACAAAAAGGGATAAAGCCGCATCACTCATCCGACAGTATTTTTGTATATACGTAAGCAAATCGGCTTTATAACAGATAAAAGCGGCAAATCCGAAGTTAGGGAGAACATATGTATTCAGAAGAATATGGAGACCGCAGCAATCCGACGGTCGTCATGCTTCACGGTGCGTTTTTTGCGGATTCATTCATCAGGCAGTACACACTCAGCGATCGGTATCATCTGATCATTCCGCATATAAAGGGATTCGGAAGAGCGGCAAATGAGGTTTTCACCGCTGATTCTGCCGTCGCAGAGCTAAAAGAGCTCATACAACAACACGCGCCTGTCGCACTTGTCGGTTTTTCGCTCGGCGCACAGCTTGCGTTCAGGCTGATCTGCGAAACCCCGGAGTCTGTCAGCTGTGCAGTGCTTGTCAGTCCATGGCTTGT
>CAYVUJ010000137.1:0-4683 GCA_964454825.1 uncultured Lachnospiraceae bacterium
GGAACTCGAGACCATTGTCTGCGTCACGGGTCAGCACCGCGAAATGCTCGATGCTGTTTTGAAGGCTTTCGATGTTACGCCGGACTATGATCTTTCGATCATGAAATCCGGACAGACTCTTTTTGACATCACAACTTCGATCCTTGAGAGGATCAAGGCGGTGCTTGAGGAAGTGTCTCCCGATGTTGTCCTTGTGCACGGGGACACGACAACCACCTTTGTGACGGCGCTCGCCTGCTTCTATCTGCAGATTCCCGTCGGACATGTAGAGGCAGGGCTTCGCACATACAACATCTACTCACCGTACCCGGAGGAGTTCAACCGTCAGGCCGTCGGGATCGTGTCAAAGTACAATTTCGCGCCGACCGAGCTCGCGCGGGACAATCTTCTTCGCGAAGGCAAGGACGCCGCTTCGATATATGTCACGGGAAACACCGCGATCGATGCGCTTAAGACGACTGTGCGTGATGACTACACTCACCCGGAGCTTGAGTGGGCCGGAAATTCGCGTCTCATTCTTATCACCGCACACCGTCGGGAGAATCTCGGTGAGCCGATGGTACATATGTTCCGCGCGATCAGACGTATCATTGACGAGCATCCCGATGTCAAGGCGATATATCCCATCCACATGAATCCTGCCGTGCGCTCTGTCGCCGCAGCAGAGCTTGGCGGAGACGACCGTATCAGGATCATCGAGCCGCTCGATGTCCTCGATTTCCACAATTTCCTTGCGAGATCGTACATGATCCTCACCGATTCCGGCGGAATTCAGGAGGAAGCGCCGTCGCTCGGCAAGCCGGTGCTTGTGATGCGTGACACAACCGAGCGTCCCGAAGGCATTGCCGCCGGAACGCTCAAGCTCGTCGGCACGAGCGAGGATGTGATCTATGAGAATTTCCGTATTCTGCTCGACGACAGTGACGCGTATAATGCCATGGCAAAGGCGTCGAATCCGTACGGAGACGGACACGCCTGCGAACGAATCGCCGATATTCTATTGGAATAACATCAAAGCACTCTGTCAATATCAAATGACAGAGTGCTTTTTTATAGCTATATGTTAAATTCGGTGGCATCCGTAATGCTCCCTCATATCAAAAAACAGCTTTATGAGGCTCTTATGATACGGGATAAAAACTCCCGCGTCCAATTTCTGGTATATCTCATCGATCGAAGCCCATTTTATCCGCTGTACTTCCTCGTACTGTAATTTCAGCGTGCTGATATCAACGTCACATTCGATCAGGTAAATATCATCAAACCCGACATCGTAGTTCACAGTCAAATGCGGACGGGTGTTTTGCAGGTCGATCTTTAGTCCTATTTCTTCAAATAATTCTCTTTCGATTGCGCTCTGACTTGTATCTCTGGACACAGCGCTCCCGCCGACCGTGATGTCTCACATATTTGGCCAACCGGCCTTGAACGGCTGTCTCTGCTGAATCAGCATCTCATCATCTGAGTTGAAGATGCAAGCGTGAACAACCAGATGGTACGAATCCTTTGCAAAATCGGCTCCTCTCAGCATGGTTTTGCCGGATTTTGTTCTGTCGACGTTGTACACATCCCATAATTCCATCGATTTTAACCACCCTACCTACTTTTTGTTAGCACTGCTCCTTAATTCTTCGATGCGCGCTTTGACGGAATCGTGATATCCGAGAATCTTGGTTTTATCTATTTTGTGCTTGCCCTTTCCAATAGACGGAAAGTTCTTCAACCAGCGAAGCTGTGCTCCGGTAAATCGGGTGAATACCTTCTTGTTTTTCTCAATGGTGTCTAAAAGGTCCTTGCGGTATTTGTTTATCTTTTCGCCGATACTTATCGCAGATGCCGCAGTGTCATAGAGATCGCCGCCGATTGAATCGCTTATTCTCTTCAGAATTGCTTCAACCTCGTCAATAACAACGCGCTTTTTCTCGAGGTTCCGCAGCGCTGCGGCTGTATACAAAATGTCGATAAAAAAAGCGACAACAACCGTTGGGATAATATAGTTGCTCCACGAATGAGGAATCTGACGGATCAATGAAAGAATAAGCGGATGAACGAGCCATATGACAGCGGTAAGCGCGATTCCCCAAATAAGCGAGAAGCTGAGGCAGATATACCCTCTGAAATTGAATTTTCGTCGGCTATAATCCCACCAGCGCTGATTGAAAAAGCGATTAAGCACCCATCCCGCGACAAGCTCGAGGACTGTTGCGAGTACGACGGAGCAGACAAAAAGAAGCGGAACATTTCCCTTGAGCGGATCGAGAGCTACCGAAACGCCGAGGACTCCGAAGCCGTAGATCGGACAAATAGGGCCTCCGAGAAATCCGCGATTCACAAACATACGATCATCGTACGCGGAGTATATCACCTCGACGATCCAGCCGAGAACGGCGTAAATGAAAAATATATACAAAATCTCAGTGAATGACTGAGGCATCAGAACGCTCCTTTCGGGAGAATGTCAAAACGGGATAAGTCCGAGATCCTCCAGCAGAATTTTCAGCCCGATAATAATAAGTATTGCGCCTCCGGCAATTTGCGCAGTTCTTCCGTGACGCTCACCGATAACATGTCCTGCCAGCACGCCGACAGATGAGATGAGGAATGTCACAAGACCGATGACAGTGATCGCCGGTAAGATATTAACCTCTGACATCGCCAGAGAAACTCCGACCGCCAATGCATCAATCGATGTGGCGATCGCAAGCGGGAGCATCGTTCTGAATCCGAAATCGTCGTTTTCGCTGTTTTCCTCGCTGAATGCCTCGCGGATCATATTCGCTCCGATGATAAGGAGCAGAGCGAATGCGATCCAATGGTCGAAGGCTTCCACCCACTTTTTGAATGTGCTTCCGAGAAAATATCCGAAAAGGGGCATAAGTGCCTGAAAAGCACCGAACCAAAGACCCGCGCAGGCGGCATTTTGCCATCTGACCCTTTTCGAGGAGAGTCCCTTACACACGGACACCGCGAGGGCATCCATCGCAAGTCCTATGGCGAGTATAAGCAATTCGACAAAATTCATAAACTATCCCCTGAAATATTATCTGTAATAGCTTTGCTTTGAGTGCTGGCGCGAAATGTTTATCGCGCCCTCCGGAATATTCGGGATTACCTCCGGTGCGCGTCCCGTACCGATCGCGACACAGGATACCGCCTTATCCGCGACTCTCGTTTTGACTCCGGTGACATTGGCGATCAGCCGATCCAGGCCGTAAAGCAGGCTTCCTCCGCCGGTCATGACGATGCCGTTTTCGAGTATATCGCCGATAAGCTCCGGCGGGGTATGCTCGATGACAGAGCACACGGCCTCCACGATCTGCGTGATCGGCTCCTCGAGCGCTGTGGGCATCTCGAGCGACGAAATGCTGACAAGCCTCGGAAGTCCCTGCAAAAGGCAGCGTCCCTTGACCTCGACCCAACACGGCTCCTCGCGCTCCCACGCTGAGCCGACCTTGATCTTGATCGCCTCGGCGGTGCGTTCGCCTATGAGGACATTATGACGCTTTCTGACATATCTTATTATGGCTTCGTCAAATTTATCACCGGCGACCTTGATCGATTCGGAAACCACCACTCCGCCGAGCGAGATGACAGCGATATCCGTGGTACCGCCTCCAATATCGACGACCATATGGCCGTTCGGCTTATTGATATTGATACCGGCACCGATTGCCGCGGCAAGCGGCTCTTCGATGAGATATGTCTTTTTTGCGCCCGCCTGAGTGGAGGCATCGACGACGGCGCGCTCCTCGACCTCAGAAATGCCGGACGGTACACAGATAATGACCCGGGGCTTGAGAACGACCGAGCCGAGTGCACGTCTTATGAAATACTGTATCATCCTGAGTGTTACCTGATACTGGCTGATAACGCCGTCCTTCAGCGGACGGATCGCGGTTATATTGCCCGGTGTTCTTCCGAGCATCTGTTGTGCTTCTCTTCCGACCTTCAGAATCCTATCGGTATTCTTATCTATAGCGACAACAGAGGGCTCCCGCAGAACGATCCCCCGTCCCTTGACGTAAACGAGGACCGAGGCGGTGCCGAGGTCGATACCTATATCCCTACTCATTTCGCCTCCGTGATATAAAAACGTGCACAGATGCACGAAAAAAATCTCAAGATAAATTATACACCAAAATTATGTACATTGCAACAATTTAACAAAATTTCCGTAAAATCATTGCCCGATATCGCTTTCGATAACGAATCGCCACTGTGTTGTGGACACGAAATCAATTTTCAAAAAAAACCTACAAAATATTAGAAGGTTCAAGCAAACATTTTATTAAGGCTACATCGTACAATTCGCGGCTGGGGTCTTGATGGCACACTATTAATTTCCATGTGAAAGTCATATGGGATATTATCAGTCAAAAGACAACAAAATGGACGCATTACAAGGAAACTGTAAATCCTTCCACCGTTCTGAGATCTACGGTATTCTCCGGAGGAAATCCGACTCCGAACGCAGTGCCGAGAGCGATGAGCACAGAATTTTTCTCTCCTGCAACAGATAGAGCGGCTGCCTGTCCGTCATGGATTAGCGTTGCATTTATCTTTCTGCCCAATAATTCTCTGAGGCAGTCGGAAAGATATGTTTCATATTCCGGACTGACCCTCATCAGCTTATAGTAGCAGCCTCCGTCGTCTTCATGTAGTCCAGTATAATATCCAGGTTCA
>CAYVUJ010000138.1:0-4626 GCA_964454825.1 uncultured Lachnospiraceae bacterium
CGAGGGGGAACTTTTTGGAAAAAGTTCCCCCTCGCGCTCCCCTTCAAAAACTTTTGAATAGGGGTTAGGAAAGATTTTGCGGTTTGTGCACGGATTTGTCCGTCTTCCTGGGTCGGGGTCCGGGGGATAACATCCCCCGGGCGGGGTATGGGGCGGCAACCCCATAAAAACCGGGGGCTGGACAACGCCAGGTGGGGTGCGGGGCAAAGCTCCGCAGTTCGTTCACAGCTTCCCGACGATCTCTGCGAAGTGCTCTCCGCGACGCTCGAAGTTCTCGAACTGATCGAACGACGCCGATGCGGGGGAGAGAAGCACGCAGTCCCCTGTGCGGGCAAGCGACGCGGCCGCACGCACGGCGTCATCGAAGCCCGGCTCCTCCCGCAGGATGAGCTTTCCTTCGGCATAGGACGCGTGCGCGCGCACAAGCTCGGCGATTCTCGGCCCTGTTTGCCCCGTGGTGACGACTGCCCGCACCCCGGGATGCGCGAATATCGCCTCGGCAAGCGGCTCGTACGGTATCTTTTTGTCGTATCCGCCGCAGATCAGCACTATACTCCGTCCTGAGAGCGCATCCAGCGCCGCCGCCGTGCGCGTCGGGCTGGAATCGATCGAGCTGTTGTAATACGCCACGCCGTCCTTTTCACGTACAAGCTGGAGGCGGTGACGTACCCCGCCGAAGGTCGATGCGACCGCGCGGACATCATCCGGTGAGATCGCATCCCATACGGCCGCGCTCGCCGCCATATAGTTCTCCGCGTTGTGAAGCCCCGGGAGCTTGATGTCGCCACACGCCATTATCTCACGCCGCGCCTCGCCGTCATAGCGCACGATCACACCTTGCTCGATAAACACGGCGCTGTCGCCCTGCCTGAGAGAGGCTGTCGGTATCGGATCGCGCGAGAAATACGTGACCGGAATGTCAAGGCTCTCGCCGAGACGGCGCGTCACCTCGTTGCCGTAATTGAGGACCGCGCGCTTCGCGTGGCGCAGGATGCGCGCCTTCGCCTCGATGTATTCGTCCATGCCGGTGTGCCAGTTGAGGTGATTCGGGGTGACGTTCGTGATCACCGCCGCCTCGAGCTCGCAGTCGATATCCATGAGCTGGAAGCTCGAAAGCTCTACCGCCACCGCGTCCCCGGGGCGGATCATGTCGAGGCGGTGCAGGAGCGGCTCGCCAATATTGCCGCCGAGAAAGGCCGTCCGTCCGCTTCCCTCAAATGCCTTTTCGAGTAGCAGTGAGGTCACTGTCGTCGTGGTGCTCTTGCCGTCGGAACCTGTCACTCCGTACACAGGACAGGGACAGCACTCGAGAAACAGCTTGATCTCGGAGGTTATGACCGCGCCCCTTGCCGCCGCCTCGGCGAGCTCGGGCGTATCCGGGCGAAATCCCGGGGAGCGGAAGATCACCTCCTCGTCGATACCGTCGAGGTAGCGTTCTCCGAGGATCAGCCGCCCGCCGGCGCGTCGCAGCATCTCGCCGCGCTCGCCGAGATCGTCCTTGCTGTCCCGCACGGTGACATGTGCGCCCCGCTCGGTGAGAAAGCTCACAAGCGGGGTGTTCGATACCCCCGCGCCGATCAGTGTCACTGTCATGCCGCCTATATTTTTCAGAAGCTCATTTCCTGTCATACGGATAACTCCTTTTTACTTGGTTAGAGCGTGTTCACATTGCCGCTCATTTCGGATAGTGTGAACACCCTCTGGACACACCTTCTCCTAATTATAATACTCCGTCGGAGGGAGAATGTCAACCGACATGCGGATTTTTCGCGCTGAACGAAGATATTTTGTGCTCCAAGGGCGGTCGTGACTTCGAAATTCGCTATTGAAAAAGGGTACAGAATGTGGTAAAATATTATGGGTTATTATATGGAAGGCGGGAAATGCATTGATGAGCGTTGATAATAGCAGAAACGGCAGGGGATTTGCCTCCGGGGACGGCACCGGGGGAGAGCGCGCGGCTGTGCAGAGCAAAAATTTCGCGGCCTTTGTCGCGGTGTCTGTCGCCGCTGTGGTGACGCCGTTTCTCGGAATCTGGGGATTTCTTGCGCTTTGCGGCTCGTATGCGGCGGCGTTGGCGGCATGCTCATCCAAGCTGAAATACGCATTTTTCCTCCCCGCAACGGCGCTTGCACTGCTTATATACGATACCTTGGGCATGTCGGTCTTTCTCGGTGCCGCGGGATTTGCCTTTGTGCTTGTCTGTGCCGCCGTTCTCGGCATAGCCATATACCGCAGGCAGAGTGCGACGTTGCAGGCGCTTTCCGTCGCTTTGACGGCGGTGCTGATCGTCTGTGCGGCGGCTCTTTCGTATGCGATATACGCATACGGCTCGGTCGGCGCGGCTGTGGAGGCGGCGAGGGAGGCGCTCGGCGCGTATCTGGAGCGCTTGTTCGCCCTGATCGCGTCGGCGGCCAGGCGATATGCCGAAAACGATCCGCAGGCGGCGCAGATGCTCAGCGTCGGTGAGCTTGCGTCGGTCGATACCGAGGAAATTCTGCGCACTGTGCTCCTTTCCGCACCGGGATTTGCCGCGGGCTTGGCGCTTGTATTCGGTTGGCTTGTTCAGCTTGTCTCTCGCCCGTTCGTTGTGCTTATCGGACGGCGGGATATCGTGACCGATAAGAAGCGCATTGCCCTGCCCATGTCATTTGCTATTGTCTATCTCGCCGCGGCGTTGATTGCCTCATTCTCCGCAGAGGAATCGGTGCTGACAGTCGCCGCGTCGAATGTGTCAAGCGCCCTCGTCCCGGCGATATTCTGCGTCGGCGTCGGCTACGTTGTGGACTTCTTTCGCGCTCCCCGAGTCGTCCGCGGACCTGGCGGCGGATATGTTCCTGGTGCTCGGCCGCGTTTCCCGGCCATGCTTGTGGTGATGTTCATTTTTTCGGCGCTCGTCATGCCTACGTTTTTTGTATCACTCGTTCGCGTGGCGGGGGTCGTCGGGACGATCGCGGCAGGCATTCGCTCCATGACGCCGAAGAACAAGTGAGCTTGCATTTTAAGAGCGCACATGCCTTGCGCTGCCTGAGCGTGCCGTGGATACAACATGCCGGACATCCGGCGCCTGACGACGAATGAAACTGTCTGCCTTTTGGCAGCACATGGAGAGAAGTTTGAAAGATAAATCTTTCAAACGGCGTTTTGTGGCTTTCGCCACCGAAGCGGCGGCGATTTTGCTCCGCAAAACCAGCCACAACTCCGCATGAAAGGAAGCTTTCGCTTCGCGAAAGCCATGGTCATAGATTATGAAAAAGAGAAACGAAAGCTCAAAGTACGCGTCGATCGTATTTGCAACCGGAGTTGTTACAACCATCGGTGTGATCTTTCTTATTCTTCTCGGCGCGGCGGCGCATTTTACAGCGTGGCAGCCGATGCTGATCGCAGGAATGCTTGCGGCGATATACGTTCCGGTCTGCGTTACGATAGCGCTGCTCATGCGAAGGATCAGGGAGAAGGCGAGCGGAGATTACGTTATCAAAAGCGTACTCGGCTCCGTGCTCCGCGACGCGGTCCAGTGGATGGACATGCCGGTGGTCATCTGCGACGAGACGGATGCGAAGATCGTGTGGAACAATGCCGCCGCAGCTGCCCTGCTCGGTGAGGATAAGCCTCTTTTCGGAATGCGCTTTGACCGCTTTGCGGGCGTCGCCACCGGCGAAGTGCTCTATGACGAGGACGAAAGCGGCGTCGAATGTACGGTCGGCACACGGCGTGTGATGCTTCGCGGCACGCGTATCCGCGAGAATGACAAGGTGTTCGATCTGTTCACGCTCGAGGATGTGTCCGAGCTGTACAGCCTCATGCAGAGCGCAAAAAACAATGAGTCCGTCGTCTGCCAGATCGTTGTGGACAACCTGGGCGACGTCGGCGCATACGATCAGGAGCATTTTCGCGAATGCTCATCACGCGTGGCGGCTGTGATCTCACAGTGGGCTAAGGACTGCGAGGGTATCCTTCGCGAATACGAGCGAGATAAATACCTGCTCATAATGAGCGCGGGGCATCTCAACCGATGTGTCGAGAGGCGCTTCGATGCGCTCGAGCGCATCCGCGATATCCGGATAGGGGCGCTGCCGGTCACCGTCTCTGTCGGCATCTGCTGTGCGGGACAAACGCTGGCGGAGCGCGAGCGCGGCGCGGCCTCGGCGCTGGAGCATGCGATCCAGCGCGGCGGAGATCAGATCGTCGTCAGGGGAGAAAACACAACAGAATTCTACGGCGGACGCACAAAGACTGTGCAAAAGCGTACGAAGGTCCGCTCCCGCGTTATCGCCGGTCAGCTTGCGCAGTATATGGAGAAGGCTTCGAATGTCCTTGTAATGGGACACAAATTTGCGGATTTTGATGCGTTCGGCGCGTGTGTCGGTGTTGCGCGGCTTGCGATGCTTGTCGGCGCGAAGGTCAACATCGTGTCGGACATGAGCGATCCCGGACTTGACGAGTGCCGCCGGACATTTGCTGCGGACAGTGCATATTCCGGCGTGTTTGTTGACAGCGCCGATGCGCTCGATCTAGTGACCAGCACGACTCTGCTTGTAGTTGTCGATGTCAACAACACCGCGCTACTGGAGTCGCCGGAACTTCTGGGCGCGTGCAGTGATTATGTCCCATACGCTTCGTATG
>CAYVUJ010000139.1:0-4532 GCA_964454825.1 uncultured Lachnospiraceae bacterium
CCAAGCTCACGGCAAATCATGTCGTAGAGACGCGGCATGTCTGAGATGTCCGCGATCCCCTCCGGTGGTGTATCTATGCCGTCAAAATCGCATCCGAGGACGACGGCGCGCTCACCGCCCAGCTCAATGTAGTGAGCGATGTGCCGGATGACATCGCCTATGCCGGCGGCTCCGGTGCATAAATGATAAGGGCACAGACTTATGCCTACAACGCCGCCGAGGGACACGATCTCGCGAAATTCGCTGTCTGTGAGATTGCGTTTGTGCGGGCATACGGCGTACGAATTACTGTGGCTTGCAATTATGCATTTCGAATGACTTTTTGCAAGCTCGAGCGCCTGCGATATCCCGCTTCGCGACGAATGCGATACATCGGGGACGATCCCGAGCTCAAAGCACCGCTCAACGACCGCTTCACCGAAGGCACTCAGCCCACAGTCGGTGTCCCACGCGCCGCCGACGCAGTCACGGCCGCTCCAGTTCAAGGTCAGTATCCGGACGCCGCGGCTGTAAAGATGATCGAGCCGCGACAAATCACCGCACAGGAGTCTTGCTCCCTCGACCGCAAGTATCACAGCGCGCCGCGACATAAGCGCCTCTGCGGGGTAGAGAAGCGGCGCGGCACCCTCAAGCGAGGTGTAGTGATCGACGACGCGGTCGAAGCGCCCCCAGGCCTCGCTGTCGTCAAGCTCGCAGTCGCTCCATATTGCCCCGATCTGTATATAGCGCCCGAAGAACGCCGCCTTTTCCGGCGTCACATGGAGCCGGGCGTCATTCAGATCGTAGCCGTGCTTTTCGAGACGGGTAAGCGTGTCACAGTGCAGATCAATAATCTCCATCGCAGGATGACCTCATTCTCACAGCATTTTTGAAGTGTTTGATGTCGTGAACAATGAACATCGGCGACGCCGAGGCGTATACCTCCACCACGTCGATCCTTGCGTGGAGCTTTCCGCGCAGACCGTTCTCCTTCAGATATTGAAGCATCCCGCGAAGAAGGTATTCCTTCTTGTCGTATCCGACAGCGCGCCGCGGCGGACCGTAACGGCTTTGCTGTCCCGGACGCATGTTCCTTGTCTTGACCTCTACAAAGAGAAGATATTTACCATCCGTGCAGATTATGTCAAATTCGGAGTGTCCCACCCGGACATTTTGACCTGTGACGGTGAATCCGAGGTTTTCCATGTATGCGGCGGCAGCCTGCTCGCCGAGCCGTCCGAATTCGTATTGGTCCATATCACTCACCCGATCGCATTGCCTCGAGTGCTGCCGACAGCTTATCGTGATCGCGCTCGAGGAATGACAGGAATGAGCGCCGGTGCTCCGGACACGGGCCGTGCTCAAAGACCGCCAGCTTGTGCGCATTTGTCGGGTACCCCTTGTGCTTGGCAAAGCCGTATTCGGGATATTTCGCGTCGAGCTCGATCATAAGCCGATCCCGCGTCACCTTCGCGATGACCGAAGCGGCCGCTATGGATGGACTTTTGGCATCCCCTCCGACGATCGCGTGAGCCTCGCGGTCAAATCCGCGATCGACATTGCCGTCGACAAGGATCACATCCGGCGCGCCGCCCGCGGTGGCGATAGCCCTGCGCATGGCGAGAAGCGATGCGTTCAGAATGTTGATCTCGTCGATCTCGGCGGCGCTTGACATGCCGACGCCCCAGAAGAGCGCGTTCGCGGTGATCTCGTCGTAGAGCCGTTCGCGCTTTCGTTCGGTCAGCTTTTTGGAGTCATCGAGACCCTCGGGCAAGTACCCTTCAGGTAAAATGCATGCGCCCGCGACCACGGGACCTGCGAGCGGTCCGCGTCCGGCCTCGTCGGTGCCGATCACCACGCCGCAGAAGCTGCGGTCAAAATTAGGTGTGAGCATCGTGTGCCTCCGTGCTCTCCGTTGCACATTCCACTGTGCGGCATTTTGCGTCGATCTCCGTCGGCTCTTTGTCGCGGTCAGAGTCGCTGGCACTCGCCTTGGCGGATGCCTCGGCACAGCCTGCGTCATCTGTATCAGCGTGGACTTCGTCACCTGCCACGGATGACGTTTGTGTATGGCCTGCGTCGCGCGCGCCGTGTTCGTCGGGGAGCTCGAGCGTGATCCGACCGATCTTTGAGCTTCGGAATTCATCGAGAATTATCGACGAGGCGCGGTCGTAATCGATCTCTCCTCCGGATATGAGAAATCCCCGTCTGCGCGCCACGGCGTCCATAAGCTCCCATTTTGACAGCCCCTCGAGCGAGGCGGCGTCCAGCTTGTAGCGCTCGCAGAATTTATCCGGAGCGATCTGCATCAGACGCTCACACAGCGTCGCGGCGAGCGTCTCTGTGTCGAGAATATCGTCCTTGATCGCCCCGGTGGCGGCGAGGTTCTCCCCGGTAACGGGATCGTCGAACTTCGGCCAAAGCACGCCGGGAGTGTCGAGAAGCTCCAGTCCGATGGATGTGGATACCCATTGCTTGTCGCGGGTAACGCCTGGGCGATCCTCGACCTTCGCCTTTTTTGCGCCTGTAAGCCGGTTGATGAGCGAACTCTTGCCCACGTTCGGAATGCCGACGATCATGGCGCGGAGCTTCTTTCCGCTCATGCCCTTTTGCGCATATTTTTTTATCTTGTCTGCAAGCAGCTCACATACTGCGGGGTATATCTTGTTTATGCCGAAACCCGTGGAGGAATCTATGAAGATCACCTTTTCGCCCGACCTTTTGAGGGCATTTTGCCACTTGTCGTTCGCCGAGGGATCGGCAAGCGACGATTTTGTCATCAGAAGAAGCCGCGGCTTTGAGGCGCACAGCTTCGAAATCTCCGGATTGCGTGAGCTGCGCGGCACCCTCGCGTCCGCAAGCTCGATAACAACGTCTACAAGCTTGAGGTTTTCAGAGATCATACGGCGGGTTTTCGCCATATGCCCGGGGAACCACTGTATCGTTTGTGAAGGCATGGTACCTACCTTGTTATATCAAATTGTTCGTCTGTCTCTTATCCGAAATACTTGAATTTCGATAAGGGAAGCACGCGAATGGCCGCTTTGCCGACCACGCATCGCTCGTCGATCTGACCGATCACTCTGATGCGCGAATCTGCAGAGTGGTGACGGTTGTCACCCATCACGAATACGTGCCCTTCCTTAATTGTGATCGGGAACTCGTATTCCGCAGTGAGAAACGCGTTCGGATCGAGATAGCGGTAGGCGGATTCATCAAGCACCTCGCCGTTTACCGTCACCGTCCACGTCTGGAAATCTATGTCGAGCGTGTCTCCGCCGACTGCGATCACGCGCTTGATCAACGGATGTGCGTAGGGACCTGCGGTGGGATCGTCGACCACGACGATGTCTCCTCGTTCAGGCTTATAGGCGATCGAACGGACCAGCATGAATTCTCCCTCGTGAAGGGTCTGGACCATCGATGTGCCCTCCACGACGGTCAGTCTGGCCACAAAGGTGAATATCAGAAGCACCACCGTCGCGCAGATCGCAAACATCTCGGCGATGTCATAAACCGAGGAGATAAGGCTCCCCTTTGCGGACTTTTTGCCTTGTTCGGGAGCTTGCTCGGGCTCGGCTGCGTTCCCGGATATTGCCGCATCCTGCTCCGTGGATTGTCCGGAGGAGTCGGAAGCCTGCTTTGCGGGCGGTGTACAGCACGCCGCCTGCTCCGTCATCGCTTCGTCTTTGTAAGCGGCATCTGAATTTGTGTTATTTTTTTCCGTATCCATATCTATCTCCGGATCATTTTACGATCAATTTGCCGAGAAGCTCATGCCCGCAGGGAAGATAATCATCCTTCGCCTCACAGTTTGCCTCTGTGAAGCATTCCACCCCGTCCTCATCGTGCTCACTGTCAAAGATGAAGTACGGCACAGGCTCGGATGAGTGAGTGCGTATCTCGAGCGGCGTCGGATGATCGGGGAGCACCATGATGCGGAAGCTCTCGCCCGAGGCGCGCAGATATTCGTACACCGGGCGCAGGATAAGCTCGCTGATCTTTTCGATTGCAAGCGGCTTTATGTCGACCTCGCCGCGGTGACCACACTCGTCCGGAGCCTCGACGTGGACATACACGAAATCGGAGCCGTCCTCGAACGCACGGATCGCCGCGTTTGCCTTACCCTCGTAGTTCGTCTTGTAATTTCCGGTCGCACCCTGGACGTCGATCACATCCATGCCGGCGCACAGTCCGATACCCTTGATCAGATCGACCGCGGAGATAACAGAGGCCTCCATCCCCCACTTTTCGGTGAAGGAGGGAAGTGCGGGCTTGGTTCCGGGGCTCCAGAGCCACGCGGAGTTGGCCGCCTTCAGACCGCGCTCGCGGCGGGCAACGTTTACAGGATGGTTGACGAGCACATCATAGCTTTTTTTCATGAACTCGAGAAACTCGCTTCCGCCGTCGCTCTCGAGCGGAAGCTTGTCGCCGATCACCTGACCGATGATGTCGTGCGGACGTGTGAAATCGTATTTCGCAAGCGTATCGCGCCATACAAGACAATGACGGTAACTCACTCCGGTGTAGAGCGTGCGTCCCTCGAGGGGAAG
>CAYVUJ010000140.1:0-4528 GCA_964454825.1 uncultured Lachnospiraceae bacterium
TGCAGGGAGTCAGTTTAACGATTATTTTATGCATGTAGGATATGCTTCAGCTCCGATTGGAACAAACATTTACGCGTTGTCCGCCGGTACCAGTGCTTGTTTTCCTCCGTTAGCATATGTCATGTATGCCATCCTTGCAAGGCTGGTAGGTTATTATGCAAGTAATCCTGCGGATTTGCTTTCTCATATGTACGTTGGAAACAATTTGACTATTTATCTCATTTACTCCATCATGTGCATTGTTTTATTTTCATACGCGATCAGTCTGTTTCTTGAAAAAAAGGGATTTATCAATCAGGTACTGTTCCCGTATTTACTGATTGTATCGTATCCATTTGCGTTTACCTCGTTACAACGAGGCAACTCTGTAATGCTTGTATCAATTCTTTTATGTATAGCAATCATCTGGCGTGATGATAAATCGAAAGTCAAGCAAGAACTGGCAATGCTTATTATCGCTGTTTGCGCCGGTTTAAAGATATACCCTGCACTATTTGGATTGTTATATTTAAAGGAAAAACGTTATAAACAGGCAGGCAGACTTCTGCTGTATGGACTGATTCTTTTCTTTGCTCCTTTTATTTTTTTCGGCGGGATTGAAGGAATCCGTTCTTTTGCAAACATATTATTAACTTTGAGCGGGCAGGTCCACTATTATAGTATACAAGGACTTGCAAATGCTCTGATACTGAAATTATTCGGGAATCCGTATCCAACGGTCTCAGTGGTAGTCCAGCAGCTGTTTTTGTTAATATCGCTGATATTTTTCTTTTTGAGCAAGGAAAAATGGGGTGAAATCCTCTTGCTCTGCGGTGTGATGGCGCTGTATATCTCGTCAGGGTGGATGTATACTTGTGTCTATATCCTGCCGGCATTGCTAATGTTCTTCAAAGAAAAAAATTCGGACTTCACCAAAATAAATTTGCTTGATCTTATTGAATTATTGTTGTTCTCAGTAGTCTTTTCAATACCTTTTATTGATGGTACTAAAGCTGCCATTATCGTTTACTGGTCTATCCTGTTTCTTGTCATAATTTATGTCTTCAAAACAGTCTTACAGATATGGAAGGCCCAAAAAGGCAAACCTGTAAATCTTGGTCATGCGTAAAGACATTAACAGCATGATAATCGGCATTATTTCGTGTAACAGAGGTAACATGTAATGAAGAAAGTATTGATTATCGGCGCAGGACCAGCAGGACTGACTGCGGCCTACGAACTGCTTGACAGATCAGACGAATTTGAGGTCGTTGTTTTTGAGGAAAGTAACTGTTTCGGCGGCATTTCCCGCACTGTCAATTACAAGGGTAACCGCATGGATATGGGAGGTCACCGCTTTTTTTCCAAGGTACCGGAAGTCAACAAATGGTGGGAAAAAATGCTGCCCACGCAGGGTGCGCTGCCCTATGACGACTTAATACTGAAACGACAGTCCACCATCATGCAGGGTGGTCCTGACCCTGAAAAAGTCAGCAGGGTCATGTTGCGCAGGAATCGACTGTCGCGGATTTGGTTTAACGGCAAATTTTTTGATTATCCTGTTTCGCTCAAGTCCGATACCATCAAAAACCTGGGAATTGGCACTACTATTGTTGTTGGTTTCAGCTATTTGAAAAGCCTGTTTTTTAAGCGTGAGGAGAAATCGCTGGAGGACTTTTATATCAACCGCTTCGGTAAAAAGCTGTATTCAATGTTTTTTGAAAACTACACTCAAAACCTATGGGGACGGCACCCGAGTGAGATCTCTCCACAATGGGGTGCCCAGCGGGTAAAGGGTCTTTCAATCATGGCAGTTCTCATCGATATTTTAGGCAAAATTTTCAATAAAAAGAACCGCAAGGTCGAAACCTCGCTGATCGAGGAATTTGCCTATCCAAAACTCGGCCCAGGGCAGCTTTGGGACATCACGGCGGTCGAATTTGAAAAGATGGGTGGCAGGATCATCAAAGAGGCCAAAGTAGTCAATATTCTCAAGAATGATGACAATAAGATCATCGGTCTTGTTTACGAAAAAGATGGAAAACATATTATAATCGAGGGCGACTATGTCATCTCATCCATGCCCGTCAAGGATTTGGTTCTGGGAATGAACGATGTACCGGAGCAGATGCTCAACATTGCCGAGGGTCTGCCTTATCGCGAGTATATAACGATCGGTGTGCTGCTTTCCAACTTGCGTCTGAAAAATGAAACAAAAGTTAAAACTATCGGCAACATCGTGCCGGATAACTGGGTCTACGTTCACGACCGTAATATAAAAATGGGGCGTTTCCAGATTTTCAATAATTGGTCACCCTATATGGTCAAGGACATTGAACACAGCATTTGGATCGGTCTAGAATACTTTTGCAATGAGGGCGATGAGATGTGGTCAATGACCAACGCTGAGTTAAGTAAGATGGCAATTGAAGAAATGGTCAAAATGGGGCTGATCGACTCTGTGGATGAGGTCATCGACAGCCATGTTGAGCGTGTGAAAAAGGCATATCCGGCCTATTTTGATACTTATGATCAAATGGGTGAACTGCGTACTTATCTTGACACCATTCCCAATCTGTTCTGCGTAGGTCGCAATGGACAGCACCGTTATAACAACATTGACCATAGTATGTGCACCTCGTTTGAAACGGTTAAGAATATTCTGTCAGGCGAAACGAGCAAGAATAACATTTGGAATATTAATACTGAAAAAGAGTACCACGAAAGCTATAGTGAACGACATAAATAAATTTACTTTGAGTCTATAATTCATATGTGTTATATTTTTGGGGAAAATCTCGCAAGGTATTTTTCCCTAATTTGGCCGCACTGGAAAACGCTGTTGACGAAGCATTTAATGTATGGGTCGAACCAAATACACTCTTGTCAATAAGTATCCGAATTTTACTAAATCTTCTGACAGATATATCCCAACAAAAGTAGAGGATGGCAATGATATAAGCATTGATACGGTTTTAGTGGAAAGGCATCATAATTACAGCATCACAGCCAGTTCTTTTGAATCTGTAGGTTTAAATTCAGGGAATCTGGTTTGATGATGGAAAGCCAATAGAATATTGGGAAAAATGCGTCCAAGAAAAGATATTAAATTTTGTATACACTGGTTCGTATTTTCGATGTTTTCTGATATAATCTAAGCATCAGGCAGGAAAGGAGCAGCAACATCATGCAAACACCAATGAAGCATTTAACAAGAGAGCAGCGATAAAGAAATATCCTAATCAATGGTAGGTATAACCAACGAGAAATATGTAGATGATGATATAACACTGAAATCAGCAGATATAGTGTACACAGACAAAACCAGAAGTGAATTAATTGGTATGCAAGTTAAGAATGAAGGAATAATAGCTTGGTGTACAAATGAGGAAAGTGGCATGCCATTAGGCTTGACAGGTGTAGAATAATGATAGAGATGGCGATACAGGCGCATTGATTCCAATATGGACAGCAAAAGATACTGACTTAACAGAACTCGGAGCAACATTAGAAAGAAAAATGTATCATTTGGAGTAAGAATACTTGACAACCAGTCAGTAAGAAATTTAAACTATCAACTAATACGAGAGATTTATCTGCCTATTTAGCAGGAGCATACGAATCAGTGGAAGAATACAATTAACATAAATTACAAACACAAGTAGGGAAAAAAATAAGATAGTATCCTTATGGATGCTTCTAGCACTATCTTAAGGGCACAAAGCACCATATTTTTAGGCGGTTTGTCAATAGTTTTAAAAAAAGTGGGGGAATTTGAAAAATGGGATCTTGGAAGCCGTATAAAATTAGGCTTATAGGTTCTGAAAGTATGATTTTACCAGACTGCATTGCATTGAAGAGGTTGCGGCCGCACCAAATCTGGCGGATTTTGATCGTCTGGTTGAAAAGTACAGGGCGGAACAGCATTGATTATTGTTCGGCAAATATGTATCATATTATTGGGCAGAGTCTTGAAAGGAAGAAGAGGTCATATGGAGGTATTGGGAATGACAGAAAAAGAAATGCAAAGTGTAAAAATGTCTACGCTGTATGAACTGCGCCTGATTTTTACAAATGGAGAAAAGAAGGAGTACACAAAAGAGGAGATTGTTGAATTGATTGATAAAATTGCAATGGCGAAATAACAGGAATATGGATAAGGGCACAGTAAAAAGGCAGGCCTCCCACAAGAGCGCCTGCCTTTTCTGCGGCATAAATCAGGTTCCCGGTTCCGAGATCCTGGAAACCCCCACATAGATCTCCGATATCTCATACCATGTGGGATAATCGACGACGCCTGTAGCGGGCAGGTTAAAGATACGCTGGAAAGTCCGCACCGTGTTTGCTGTGGCAGTACCGTAGACCCCATCGGCGGTGACGGTGGGAATGGCGGGATAGTTGCGGGCAATCCGGTTCAGCTGGTTCTGTATCTGGCGAACCTTCTCGCCGGAGGAACCGATGGTCAGGTCATACCCAGGCCAGGAGGAGGGAACCCCGGAAACGGATACCGCAGAGTTGATATACATATCATTGCCGTAATAGTACCGGA
>CAYVUJ010000141.1:0-4503 GCA_964454825.1 uncultured Lachnospiraceae bacterium
CAAGAAGCGCCACGCATGATTTCTTCATGTCGTCCGGGTGAACGTTGATAAATTTGTCAGTTCTGAAAGCGCGCAGCAGTATCACCTTTTCTGCAAGCGAGTAGGTGGTATTGTTGTCCTGCACGAAGAGCATCGTGAGCCGTTTGCCGCGGGAGAGCTGCTTCATTGTGGATGGATCCATATCCGCACCGAATCGTGCAAATACAGAGAGCTCGCGGTACTGCGCAAGATCGATACGAAGTGAGGATGAGACGCGTCTCATCGCATCCGGCTGAGCACTTCGCCCAACGCGCGACACGGACAGACCGGTGTTCACCGCTGGTCTGATATCGTTATTGAAAAGCTCCGTTTCGAGGTATATCTGGCCGTCCGTTATAGATATGACATTGGTGGGAATGTATGAGGAGATATTCCCGCTCATCGTCTCGATTATCGGAAGCGCGGTAAGGCTTCCGCCGCCGTGGGCGTCGTCAAGTCTTGCTGCACGCTCGAGAAGGCGGCTGTGGAGGTAGAATATATCTCCGGGATACGCTTCTCTTCCGGGCGGTCTGTGCAGAAGCAGAGACATCGTTCTGTATGCGACCGCGTGCTTTGAGAGGTCGTCGTAAATTACGAGCACATCCTTCCCCTGCTCCATGAAATACTCGCCTGCGGCGCACGCACTGTACGGCGCAAGATACTGCATTGCGGGAGAATCCGAGGCACACGCCGCGACAACGAAGGTATACTCCATCGCGCCGCCTTCACGCAGAGTCTCGATCACATGCGCAACGGTGGATGCCTTCTGGCCGATCGCGCAGTACACGCAGATAACATCCTTGTTCTTTTGGTTCAGGATCGTCTGCAAAGCGATCGTAGTCTTACCGGTCTGCCTGTCCCCGATAATGAGCTCACGCTGGCCACGGCCGATCGGTATCATACTGTCGATGGCGATGATTCCCGTCTCGAGCGGCGTATCTACGCTGTGACGTGCAAAAAGAGGCGGAGCCGGGCGCTCGGCCGGATAGTAAGTGTCGGATGTGTATGGCTTCTTGTCAAGAGGACGTCCCACCGGATCAAGCACCCGGCCGATCATTTCCTCAGACACAGGCATCTCGCAGACACGGCTGACGCCGCGCACCTGATCTCCGATTCCGACAACATCGGAATTGTCCAACAGCACGGCACCTACACCGTTTTCCTCGAGATCCATGACCATGCCGTACACGCCGCTTGAAAATTCAAGAAGCTCACCGAACGCCAGATTCCCGAGTCCGTTGATACGAACGACACCGTCGCTGACCTTGGCTACAGTTCCGTAGTTATAGACGATGTACTCTTTCTCATAGGCGGCTATGCGGTCGCGGAGAAAATTACTGATTGATGCGGGTGTGTAGTTCATTCCTCTACCCCGCTTTCAAGACTTTTTTTCATTGTATCGAGCTGTGTACGGATACTCCGGTCCCAGATCTTTCCGTCATACTTTGCGATAAATCCGCCGAGTATCGACTTGTCGGTGACAAACTCGCATTCCTCTTCAAGCATTTTGGAAAATCCACGGGAAATAAGGTTTTTCGTTTCTTCCGATGCGGTCGGAGTTACAGTTACAATTACCTTTTTCATTTTCAGTTCTCCGAAGAGTGTGAGGCAAAAAAGTCCTCGGCGATCTTTCTTGTGTCTGCGTCGCTTACCGATCTTTCAAGCAGTTTTTCCGCCATCATTGCGGAGGCACTGATTATCTCTCCCTGCACGGAAGCGAGGATCTTCTTCTTCTCAGCCTCGCCCTTTGTACGTGCCTCTTCGACGATACGTCTGCTCTCGCCCTGGGCGTCGGAGATGATTTTCTCTGATGCCAGCTTAGCCTCAGCATGAGCATCGGAGATTATCCGGTCGGCGTCTGCCTTTGAGTCAGCCAGCTTTTGCTGATACTCGGATAGGAGATTCTCGGCCTCCCTTTTGGTTTGCGCTGCCTCATCAAGCTCAGCGTTGATTTTTTCCCGTCGTGCGGTCATGAACTTCTTGACAGGCTTGTACACGAGCAAGCGTACAACGAGAACAAAGATGACAACATTCAGTATGTTCAGAATCAGATCGACTGGGATGTTTGCGATATTATAATCCATTTTTGACCCTCTTCAAAGTCGTTACTTTGTGACGATAAGGATAAGCGCAAGGACGAAGGAATAGATAGCGATGGACTCGCAAAGTGCAAGACCGAGAAGCAGGATAGAGTTTATCTTACCGGATGCCTCAGGCTGTCTGGCAACAGCCTCAACAGCCTTGGAGGTGGCAAAGCCCATCATAAGTCCGACAGCGGCAAGCGGGATCATAGCCGCGGCAATAGCGATAAAGTTCATTTTTATTCTCCTTTATTTGTGAATTTACATTCCTTATTTATTCTACCGCTTCGTTTATGAACGTAAGCGAGAGGATAACGAAAATATACGTCTGTATCAGCGGATGGAACAGATTGAAATAGAGTCCGGCGACGGCGGGGATACCAAATGCATACGCGCCAAGCGAGGATTTCAAAAGATCGAGCACGATCATCCCGCCGAGCATGTTTCCGAAGAGTCGGCACGCGAGCGACACCGGTGTGGCGACATCGGATACCACCTTGAACGGCGCTACGATAGGCGTCGGGTTCGCGAATGACTTCACTCTGCCGAGAAGCCCCTTTTTCTTGAGACCGTAGTAATTTATGAGGAAAAATGTGCACAGCGACAGCGACAGCGTCACGAGCAGATCACTCGTCGGCGCGCGGAATCCGAAAAGCTCGGATCCGGCCGAGAACACCATCAGCACAGCGACAGCGAGCATGTACGATGAGAGCGAATCCCCAAGTACGCCGTGAGTGGGACCCGCGCAGAACTTGTCGATCTCGGTGACAGCGCTTTCGGCGAGAAGCTGAACGGTACTGACGTCGCGCTCCTTGAAGCGCGGTAAGGCGACAAAACGAAAGACAAGCGCGAGCACAAACACGATCGCAAGGATCTCATAGAGCAGGAGTGTCGTATTTGACACCGACAGGCCGAAAATCGTTGTGCGCTCCGGGAAAACCTCGAGTTCGAGGCGCATCTCGCCGGAAAGACCGGAAAAGTAACCGATAAGGGTACCGACAAAGTACCACGCTGAGATCACAAGCCCCGCGGTACAAAGCATTTTTCCCTTGCTCTTCACTTTTACTTTGTCCGATCTGTCTCCTCCGGCGCGCGCGGCCGCAGCCTTTGCTTTATTTGAGAAAACTATCCTCAAAACGAAGAGCAAGGCGCAGAGAGCACCGGAGAGGGCCATCTGAATAACAACTGAAGTGGGCAAATTCACTTCCCCCCATTTCGCTTTATTGTAAGTAATACACTCAGTACGGCGAAGAAGGCAATCCCGATCCCGTAGCCGAGTGCAAGAAAGAGAGAACCGTTTTCAAGAAACCACACCACGCAGCCGAAAAAAGCCACGTATAGCACCGTTTTGGCGGTGAGACAGGCAATACCCTTAATCGTCCGCTTAGAGACAAATGCAGTCGCGGCATGTGAGGTCAGAAAATACTGCGCAGCGCCTATCGCAAGGCCGCAAAGCGTAAAAAGTATTTTTATGGTCATAACTTCTCCCTTTACTCAGTATCATGGTATTATATACCCTTTTTTTTGAAATGTAAAGGGGGTAAAACAAAAAAATGTGAAATTCCTGAGTGACGCTGTTTACAGATAATTCATTTTTTTGCTCGCACAAAATGTTGATTTGCGTCGAAAAATGTTTTATAATATAAGTTGTGCGAAAAAATACATTCATTAGAGGATTTGCAACGTGGAAAAGATATATCTTGATGAAACGGCCGTCGGAATTGACATCGGCTCGACGACTGCCAAGATAATAATAATAAAAAACGGAGATGTCGTATTCGAACGGTATGAACGACATTTCTCTCAGGTCAGACAGAAAACGCTGGAGCTTTTGCGCGAGGCGGGCTCTTATCTGAAGGGTGAGACATTCTCCGTTGCAATTTCCGGTTCTTCGGGACTCGGGCTTGCCCGGATATGTGATATTCCGTTTGTGCAGGAGGTGTTTGCGACCTCCGAGGCCGTTCGGGCGCTGTCTCCTGACACATCCTGTGTGATCGAGCTCGGCGGTGAGGATGCAAAGGTCATCTTCTTTGCAGGCGGAACGGATGAACGCATGAACGGAAGCTGTGCCGGCGGCACCGGGGCTTTTATCGATCAGATGGCAACTTTGCTCGATGTTTCGGTGGGTGAGCTTGATGAGCTGTCCCTGAGGCATGAACGGATATATCCGATCGCGTCGCGGTGCGGTGTTTTTGCCAAAACCGACATTCAGCCGCTTCTCAACCAGGGAGCGCACAAGGAGGATATCGCCGCGTCCATATACCAGGCAGTGGTCAACCAAACGATCGTCGGCCTGGCGCAGGGGCGTGAAATATCCGGAAATGTTATGTTTCTCGGTGGTCCGCTGTTTTATCTGAAGGGACTTCAAAGGCGTTTTGCCGAAACCCTCGGTCTTGATGACGAT
>CAYVUJ010000142.1:0-4490 GCA_964454825.1 uncultured Lachnospiraceae bacterium
TTATTTTAAAAAATAAAAACAATGTTTGGCATTTTTTTAACAATTATATGCTAAAAATATGCTGGGAAACTTTTAAAATTAGGGATTTAATAAAATGAAAAATCATTTTTTTCTAGCGCTGCTAATGAGTGTTTCAGCAGTAATGTCTGCAAATGCGGATACGCTAAAATCAGCTTTGTCAAAAGCCTATGACTATAATCCGGCACTAAAGGCAGCAAGAGCTGGTGCTCAAGCAGTAGATGAAAACGTTGCGTTGGCGAAATCCGGCTTTCGTCCGACATTAAGTATAGAAGGCGGATATAGCGATTCTAAAGTGAATACTAATGCGCCAATAAAACCGGTAGATGGATATAATCGCACATTGGCTGCTAATATTACACAACCTGTTTTTAGTGGTTTTAAAACAATAAACTCGGTTAGTTCAGCCAAGAGTTATCGTAAAGCATCATACGCGGGATTAATGGCAACCGAGCAGAGTATTTTGTTGGAAGCGGCTGTTGCATATTTAGATGTTTTGCGCGATGAGGCAATTTTAAAGCTGCAAAAAAATAACGAAAAACTGTTAAAGAAAGAATTAGATGAAACTAAAGAGCGCTTTAACGTAGGGGAAGTAACAACAACCGACGTGTCACAAGCCGAGGCAAGCTATGCGTCAGCACAGTCGCAAAGAATTTCTGCAGAAGGAAATTTAGAAGCGTCAAGAGCTATCTATAAACAGGTAATCGGTGAGGAACCTAAAAATATAGTTGATCCGAAAGAAATTGAAAAAATGTTTCCGATAAGTTTTGATGCAGCGCTTTCTTATGCCAAAGAACACAGCTACTCACTCAAGGCTGCTCGCCATAATTTAAGGGCTAAAAAACATGATGTAAGTGTAAATAAAGGAGATTTACTCCCGTCAGTTAATGCATATGCTTCGGCAGGGCGGATTAAGAGCCAAAATTGGGCTTATGATAAAAACCCGACTAATGATGCGGTGGAAGTGGGCGTAAACTTTAGTATGCCGCTATATAACGCAGGTTCAAGTCGTGCAAAAATAAGACAGAGTAAATACTATCGTTGGCAAGCACAAGAAGAATTGCAAAATACACAAGATGCATTATACTCGGATGTCACAAGTTACTGGGAATACTTAAGTGCTAATCGAGCTAAAATTAAATCAGTAAAAGCCCAAATTAAAGCATACCAAGTAGCGTTAAATGGTGTAAGAGAAGAAGAAGCGTTGGGTAACAGAACGGTTCTTGATGTGTTGAACCAATATCAATATTTGCTCAATTCTGAAGTGGAAGAAGTAACCACACGACACGATTACTATGTGGCGGGGTTAAGTCTTCTTTTGACGATGGGAAAATTAACCGCTAAGGATTTGAATTTAAATGTTGATTTATATGATGCAAATGCTAAATATGAAGAAACAAAGGGCAAATGGTTATCAACAAGTATAAAAAAAGACTAAAGGAATATAATATGGTAGAAACTGATAAATTTGAAGATATAACTGAAGCTGTTCGCCAAAGTATTATTGAGACAAAAGCCCAAAAAAGCTATGTTCGCGACTATAGCGGAGCTATCTTTGAATTAACATCAGATATGCTTGTTAATGAATATAAATTTAATAAAAGCGAGGTTGGTGAATTAGCCGGCATTGCAGAGTGTATTTTACAAAAATATGCCAAATTATTATCGCAGCAAAAATAAACCAAAAAAAGCACCATAACAATGGTGCTTTTTTAAGCGCAAACTCTGGCAATTGTTAAAGCATCAACAGACTTTGCACCAGCTTTCTTTAAAGCTTTCGAGCATTCCCCTAAAGTTGCACCTGTGGTAAAAACATCATCAATAAGAACAATGCGCTTGTCTTTAATATCTTCAGCTCTGACAACCTCAAAGGCTTTCTTGACATTTTTCAATCGTTGCCTTCCCGAACAGGAGATTTGTGGTGCGGTGTGTTTGACTTTTTGTAAAGATTTATAATTAACAGAAATGCCGGTTAATGCTGATAAACCGGAGGCCAAGACGGCCGATTGATTATATTTTCTCTTAAAAAGACGTGTATAATGCAACGGAACAGGGATAATAAGATCGATTCCTTCTTTAAAAATATCCTGTCCGGCAAGGAAAAGCCAGTTAACGAGTAATGTCTTATTTTCTAAACAATCCGAAAACTTAAAGTCTAAAATAAGTTTCTTTGAATATTCATCATATTTCACAGCCGAACGGCAAAGACGAAAATCATTTTTACCAGACAAGCAAGAAGCGCAATAATGTTGCTCGTCGTTAAGAAGGGGAAGAGGGCGTCCGCAGTGTAAACAATATGGAGAAGAGATAAAATTGATTTTAGCAAAACAATTACTACATAGACCATTATTTGTATGAATGCTCTTTCCGCAAATAAGGCATCGGGGTGGTAAAATAACATCAATAAGTATTTTAAGCCAAGCTATCATAATTTTAAAAGTTCATCTATAAGTTCGGCAATGTTATCAACGACAATCATCCCGGAAGCTTCTAATTGTTTTTTCTTTTCCGCTGCAGTTGTAATACCATGACAAAGTATTTCAGGCGCTAAGCCGTTAATATCGGATAAAGAGGTCAAATCCTCCGTTAGTAAGGCGATAACCGGTTTTTTCTTTTTTAAAGACTTATATAGGCGAGCGGCTTCAATTTCATAATTTCCGCCGATACCGCCAATTAAAACGATAGCGTTGGTTTTTTTATCATCATTAAATTTATTGATAATATTGAAAAAGCCCGAACCAATAATAAAATCATCTCCCAATCCTATAACTGTCGATTCGCCTAACCCGGTTTTATTGATCTCCAATATGACCTCATAAGTCAAAGTAGAAGAGCGGGAGATAATACCTATATTGCCTGACTGATGAATATTATCCGGAAAAATGCCCATATAAGCTTCTTTTGGGGTAATGATTCCGGGAGTGTTCGGTCCGATAAGGATTGTCTCAGAATTTCTAAGCTCATCTCTTACCTCAAGCATGTCGTTAACAGGTATTCCGGAAGTGATGATAACAATAAGCTTGAGCTTAGCACGAATAGCTTCCAAAATAGCCGATTTAGCATATTTGGCTGGCACAAAAATAATCGAAGCTTCTGCGTTTGTTTTGTCTTTTGCCTCTTGAACAGTGCTAAAGAGGGGAATACCTAAGTGACTTTTTTCAGTTTTATTAGGAACAACACCCGCCACAATTTTTGTTCCATAATTTATAGCGCGTTGAATATGAAAAGAGGCCTGCGCACCGGTAATGCCTTGAACCATAATCTTTGTTTGTTTATCTACTAAAACAGCCATTATAAGTCCTCCCTAACCGCTTCATTTAAAACTTTAAGCCCAGTTAAAGTATCATCTGCAAGCACAAGAGATAAACCGGATTTTTTTAAGATGTCAGTTGCTTCTTGTTTGTTGGTTCCCTCAAATCGTGCAACAAGAGGAATGTTAAGCCCCAAATCATTAGCAACGGCTAAAATACCATCTGCAATCAAATTGCAGCGCAAAAAACCACCCAAAATGTTAATAAATATACCATCGACTTTCGGATTCGTCATCATAAGCTTAATACTTGCCGCAATCTTATCTCTGTCAACACCACCTTTTAAGTTTAAAAAACAAGCGGTGTTCATGCCTAGTCTTTTGGCTTCATTAATGATATTTAAAGCCAAACCATCACCATTAACAATAATACCGATTCCGTTTTCCAACTCCTTATATTGAAACCCATATTTATAAGCGGTTAATTCACGCTCATCAATTTCAGCTTCATCGGTAAGTTTTAAAATTTCCGGATGTCTGTATAGCGCATTAGTATCAAAAACAATTTTTGCATCAAGCGCCCAAATTTCCCCATTTTTACAAATACCAAACGGGTTAACTTCAAGCATGGTTGCATCATAGCTATAAAAAACCTTAAGCGCTTTATTTAAAAATGATTTTAGTTCTTTTAGGTGACAAGGGGAATTTAAAAATTGCAATATCGTACTTAGTTGCTCGCTATTAACCTCACGTTGTAATCCCAAATTAATTTTAAGAATAGTCTGAGGTTGTTCAATAGCTAATCTAACAATGTCGCTTTGTAAGCTTTCATCAATCGGTGCAATAAGTAGCATAACCGAAGCAGATGCCCAATCTACAACCAAGCCGAAATAAAACTTTTTAATTGTTTTAATGAACTCTTCAACATACACCCTGCTAACAAGCCGCCCTTTAGCACCGGTATGGTTGGTAATCAAAAGGTTTTCAAGCATCTCATCCGCATTTTCAAAAACTTCATCAACCGTTTTAGAAAGACGAATACCACCCTTTTTACCGGCTCGCTTGTCAGAAAATTTTCCGATATAACGTGATCCCGCCTGAATTTGCGCCTTAACAACCCATGGTCCCGTTTCAGATATCTTCTCAGCACAATTTTTGGCTTCATTAGGAGTGTAAGCAATAAGTCCGTTAGGCACACGAATACCAAAATGCTTAAAAATCT
>CAYVUJ010000143.1:0-4469 GCA_964454825.1 uncultured Lachnospiraceae bacterium
GGTGTATTCCGCATGGGACGGAGAAAAGCTCGTCGGAATGATATGTGTCATGGATGACGGCATCATGACCGCGTATGTGCATTATCTGCTCGTCGATCCGGAGTACCAGCATATGAATATCGGCAGGACTCTCGTGGGTATGGTGAAGGAAAAATACCGCGATTATCTGCGCATCGCGCTCATTGCATACGACGATGAGGTGCATTTCTATGAGGACTGCGGCTTCAAGAGGGCCGATGACGCATCGCCGATGTTTATTACCTCGCTCTGGACGTGATAACAGGCTAAGGGGGGCAGAAAATGATATTTCAGATCATCGCGGCCGTTATAATGCTTGCATTTTACGGATGCTATTTTGTCAAGCTTCTTTTACAGCGCCGAAAGGGAGTGCGCACCGATCAGCTCGGGCGCGGCAAGATCGGCTTTGTGAGATTTGTCGAGGTCGCCCTGAAGATTACAGCCTGGATCGCGCCCGTGGCGGAGATTGCCGCGATCTTCCTTTACCGCGGCGATGCTCCGTTGTGGCTGAGGGCCATTGGCGTACTGCTCGGCGCTGTCGGCGTCGACATATTCATTCTTTCGGTGACGGAGATGGGCGATAGCTGGCGTGCGGGCGTTCCCGAGGGCGAAAGGACCGCTCTTGTGACCTCCGGGATATACCGGATCAGCCGAAATCCGGCGTTTCTTGCCTTTGATCTTGTGTATATCGGGATACTCTGGATGTTTTTTACATGGTGGCTCTGCATTATTACCGCGTTCGCCGTGATAATGCTCCATTTGCAGATAGTCAATGTCGAGGAGCCGTTTCTGCTCGATACCTTCGGCAAAGAGTATCTTGCATACAAAAAGAAGGTATGCCGGTATCTCGGGAGAAGATGACGGCGCTTTGACGTAATTAATTTATCGCAATAAATATGGGGATCGCATCGGTGATCCCCTTTTTACCGCTTATGCGCGCAGATCGACCGACTGTGAAACAGGGGTAGACATTGTACCGCGTGTGATGTAAAATATCAGTATCGAGGAGGTGACAGAATGCAGATCGAAGTTAAGATCGACAGCGAATGCCATGAGCCCAGGGTGGTCGTCCTCACAGATAAAATGACCGACGAGGTATCCGAAATTGTCAGAAGGCTGTCCGGGGATACGGCAGGAAACATCGCGGGATTTTCGGGTGAGCGTGTCGTACTTTTGAATCAGACCGATATTATCCGCATCTATGCCGCCGACGGCAAGGTGTACGCAGTGACGGCGGACGGGGAATACCGGCTTCGGCTACGCCTGTATGAGCTCGAAGCGCTGCTCGATGAGAAACGCTTCGTCCGTATTTCGAACTCCGAGATCATCAATCTGAAAAAGGCGAAAGGGTTCGATCTCAGCCTTACGGGCACGATCCGCGTAGAGTTGTGCGACGGCACATATTCGTATGTATCGAGACGGTACGTACCAAAAATCAAGCAGGTGCTTGGTGTGTGAGGTGGAAATATGAAAAAGAAAATCGTTCTTCGGTGTTTATTGGGGGTGCCGCTTGGCATTGCGATCAGTTATCTGATCATGGTTGTGATCTCACTTGCTGTAGGCGATGGGAACTTTTATCCTGTGACGGCGGAACTTGCCTCTGATTTCGGCAATGAAATGAATGCTGTCTTGGCGCAGACGGTGTGCTCTATGCTGTACGGCGCAGTGTTCGCCGGGGCATCCGTGATCTGGGAGACGGAGAGCTGGAGCCTGCTTTGCATGACGGTTGTGCATTTGATCGTGGTTTCTCTCGTCACACTGCCGAGTGCGTGGTTTATGCGCTGGATGTCCCATAGCATCGAGGGTATTGCTGCCTACTTCGCTATTTTCTTCGGAATTTATGCGGTCATATGGTTTTCGCAGTATTCGACGATAAAAAAACGCATCCGTGATATAAATGACCACTTGAACATGAATGATGAATAAACTCAAAGCGGCGGTGATGCAATATTACCGCTGTTTTTTGTTTAAGCATGGTGTTACAGGGCGAAACACCATCGATTTTAAGAAAATGAGTTGAATAAAACACACCCCCGTGATATAATTAAAGTGATAAATCGGAATTTGCGGAGGTGTTCCACAGTGAATCACTATAAGTCATGGTCCGAACTGAACAAACAATTGTCAAGTTTATTATGCGATGAACTAAAAGATTGCCTGTCATACTTTTTGACAAGCTATCATAATGTTCATAATGCTTATACAAGAGCCGCTATCCGTTTGGACGGTCGGGAGATCGTCTGCTTTTCATGGATTGAGATGTATCATCAGGAGCGTGATTTGAGTGAGGTTTGCGAAGAAACGGGATTACGCGTTTATGATGATTTAGATTTGAAGAAAAAGTGGGACGCAGCTGCAACATATTGTGATATGGATTTTCTGTCGGCGGCAACGTCATTTCTGCAAATTCCAATTGCAAAGGCTTTGTGCAGCGATAATTATATTTTACGTATTTTTGCTATATTGGACAGAAGGATCGGGAAAAGAACTCTTCAAAAAATAAAGGAAAAAGGATCTTACCAAGATTATCCCGTGTGGGTAAAGCAATTTTATGAGTTAAGGTTGAATATGAGTTGAGTTTCCGTTTATCGGGCAGCTATCCTTAGGGATACTGTCCGACTTTTTCTGCCCAAAGGGGCGGCTGTGCAACACCGGTCTTTATAAGATCGGTGTTTTCTGTTGACAAATAATCGAAAATGCATTATAATAAAACAAACGTTTTGAAACATATGTTTTTAAAAACTAAAAGGAGGGAAAAGATGCCGCCGAAATCAAAATTCACAAGAGAAGAGGTCATAAAGGCCGCCTTTGAGCTCGTCAGAATCGAGGGGATCGACGCTCTGACCGCAAGGGCCCTCGGGACGAAGCTGAACAGCTCTGCACGTCCGATATTCACGCTTTTTCAGAGCATGGACGACGTGGGACGCGATGTGATCGCAGAGGCGAAGAAGCTGTACGCCGGATACGTCGAGCGGGGTCTTGCAGAGGCGATCCCTTTCAAGATGGTCGGCGAGCAGTATATTAACTTCGCGCTCGACGAGCCGATGCTCTTTCGGCTTCTGTTCATGGCGGAGCAGAAGCAGACTCCCGGTGTCGATACTGTGCTTCTGTACATCGAGGACAGCTATGAGAAGATCCTCTCGTCCGTGGAAACGAGCTATTCTCTTGAGCGACAGGCGGCCGAAGGACTGTACCGTCATCTGTGGATATACACGCACGGCATTGCGACGCTGTGCGCTACGGGGATGTGTACCTTCACCGCGGAGGAGATCGGCGCGATGATGACGGAGGTCTTTGTCAGCCTTCTGAAAAATATAAAAGCTACGAAAGCGGGTGAAGCGCATGATTGAGGTGCAAAAGATCATAAAATCCTACGGGGCGGGAGAGAGCCTTTGCCGTGTGCTCAAGGGTATCAGTCTGACAATAGAGGACGGAGATTTCGCCGTTATTCTCGGAGCTTCCGGATCGGGCAAGTCCACGCTACTCAATGTCATATCCGGTCTGGAGCGGCCGGATAGCGGCAGTGTGCTCTATGACGGTACGGATATCACCGCGTTGTCCGACCGTGCGCTGACGAAGTTTCGCCGCGACAAGGTCGCATTTGTTTTCCAACAGTATTATCTCCTGCCAAATATCAACGTGGATCAGAACGTGAAAATGGGAGCCAGCCTCGCCTGCAACGGTGACTATCGCCGGATAATAGAGGCACTGGGGCTCGGCGCCAAGCTCGATAAATACCCGTGTGAGCTTTCCGGAGGCGAGCAACAGCGTGTTTCCATTGCCCGTGCGCTTGCCAAGCGGCCCGAGGTGCTCTTTCTCGACGAGCCGACAGGAGCGCTCGATGAGCAGACCGGACGGCAGATACTCGACTACCTCGCAGTACTCAGGCGCGAACTCGACTTCACCGTCATAATGGTCACGCACAATCAGAATATAGCTGAGATGGCGAGAACCGTGATCCGCATAAACAGCGGCGAGGTGTCCGATGTCAGCATAAACGACGCGCCGAAAAGCGCCTTTGAGATAGGGTGGTGATGCTATGATCGTCGGATTCAGGGACAGTGCCAAGCTTTTCGGGATATGTGTGACGGTCTTCTGTGCGGTGCTCGTATGCTCGATGTTTCTCAATTTCTACCTCGATGTGCGTGCCGTCGCCGATCAGATCACCTCGGAGAGTGCGATGGTGTACTACAATGCCCAGATCTCCACGGCGAAGGTAGTGTGTATCATCTCCGGCACATGCCTGTTCGCCACATCGGCCGTGATGCTTGCGTTTTATATCACACATTATATCGACGTGCATAAAAAAGAGCTCGGGATACTCAAAGCGCTCGGATATTCAAGATTTACCCTCGCGATGAGCTTTTGGGTGTTCGCGCTCAGCGTGCTTGCAGGAGCTGTGTTTGGACTTGCGGCGGCGTTCGCTTTGATGCCGCGTTTTTATGCCCTCC
>CAYVUJ010000144.1:0-4441 GCA_964454825.1 uncultured Lachnospiraceae bacterium
GACCGTGTGGCTCCCGATGTAACCTGCTCCGCCGGTGATCAAAATAGACATATCATCAAACCTTTCGTTTTATTTATTCTTTTCAATTATTTCCGCCATCTGCGGAAGCTTCTCAAGCATATCTGCGACCAACTTGAGCTGTGTTCTTGTACGATACAAATTCTGTCCCTCATAATGCGTGGCAAAATATGTGTCACCGTTAAGATAATCAGTCAGGAAACGAATGCCGGTCTCAAAGGTTATCACGATCGCACCGTACGGGAGACCCTCGATCTCCTTTTCGGTAAGCGAGTTGTCCAACCCTGCAAGAAAGCCCTTCAGGTACTCCTCAAAGAGGTCGAGTTTCATGTAGACCTTATCAAGATCGTGCTCATCCTCTGTCGCGCTGGAGGCTCCGAAACGGATGCTGTCGCCGAAATCGTACAGCACCGAGCCGGGCATAACGGTGTCGAGGTCGATCACGCAAAGCGCCTCGTGCGTGTTGTCGTCGATCATGACATTGTTGAGCTTTGTATCGTTGTGGGTGACCCGAAGCGGATATTCTCCGGAGGCTATTCTGTCAACAATGTAGGAACAAAGCTCCTTGTGATCGCGAACGAAGGCGATATCCTGCTCAACCGACGCGACGCGCCCCGCCTTATCCTCGGAGACTGCCTTCTCAAAATCCGCATATCTGCTGACGGTGTTGTGGAAGTTAACGATGGTCTCATGAAGCTTTTCAGCGGGAAAATCCGCAAGCTGCTTCTGAAAACTGCCGAAAGCATATGCTGAGCTGTAGAAAAGTCCCGGGATATCCGCAGACTGATAGGTGCGCGCGTCTGTTATGGCGTCATACAGTCTCCAAACGCCGCCTTCGTCATCGCGGTGGACATACTGCCCGTCGACGGTGGGGATCAGCCGCAGGACTTCCCTTTTTGCATCTCTGCCGGCCGCTATCAGCTTGTTCCTGATAAACTCCGTTACATTCAGAATATTCTCGATCAACTCATCCGGCTTCGTGAAAATATTCGTGTTGATCTTCTGCATGACGTATTTCAGCTTACCGGAGCAATTCACGAAATATGTCGTATTGATATGGCCTATTGTGCAGTGCTCAAAGCTCTCAGGAGTATCTCCTGTCGCAAAGCTTTCAAATATGTTTGAAAGATTTTTTTCAGAATACATTTTCCTTCACTTTCTAATGTGTCAAAAAGAATAAACACCACAATCCGTGTCGATTAATTATATCATTTTCACATGTGTTTGTCAACGAGTTAAGATGGAAAAACCACCTTTGTTTTACTAAATCAAAGGTGGTTTGAAAGGTAAATCATTTTACAGCCCCGAGGCTCTTGAGTCTTGACTTATAAGCGTATATATAACCTATAAACATCACCGGGATCTGCGGAGCGGTGACTATGATGAACGCAACAAATCTTGTTGACATCGGGATACTTGTGAAGTCGTTCGAAGGGACCTTGGCTATGAACGGAGCAAGGAACTTAACTGCGCCTGCAATGTAGTCGAAGCCGAACACAAAGCACAATCCGGTATAAACAGCCAAAGCAACAACCGTTATAATGAGGGGGTAAAGAATATTCATCGAAAGATTTGACTTATCGATCTGGACCGCAATAACAGCCGCATCATCCCCTGACTTCTGAGAAAATGCAAACATCGCTATCATCGAAGTTAAAATACCGATTACGCCAACCACAAGAGCACTTGCTCCAAGGGGCTGGCCCAGTGTACCGGAGAACCACATGACCCCGTTTGCGATAAACGACGGAATTATCATAACAAGAATAGCAATAAGCCCGGAGAGGCAAAGAAATAAAAACTGCATAGGAATATGCTTTAATGCGTCAACAAGTTTTTTAGAATTCATAAAATCAGTCTCTTTCTATGACGAGGTTTCTACTGAGGAATATAATACAATAAATTGCGCTGTTTGTCAACAATCTGCGGGAAAATTTAATAAATATTACACAATTTTTGCGCCGAGAATACCTATCAGTCGTAATATCTGACGCTTGCCACAACCTGTCCGAGGATGGAAAGCTCCCTCACAATGATCGGAGACATTGTGCTGTTTTGAGGCTGTAAACGGAAGTGGCCGTTCTCACGGTAGAAGGTCTTAACCGTCGCCTCGTCGTCGATCATAGCGACCACGATCTCCCCGTTCTCCGCGCTCTCAGTCTTTCTCACGATGACAAGATCGCCGTCAAGGATTCCGGCGTCTATCATGCTGACCCCCTTGACCTTCAGCGCAAAGAGCTCGTCCCTTTTGTATCTCTTCCCCTGAGGATCAAAATTGACATACCCCTCATGGTTCTCAATTGCAGAAATGGGTACACCGGCCGTGACCCGGCCGAGTATCGGAACGCGAAACTCACTCCCCTGCGCTTTTCGATCGACAGGATTCAGTGCCCTGCTCTTTCCGGCATTTCTGACGATGACGCCCTTCTCTTCAAGTCTTCTGATATACGCATACACGGTAGATGTGCTTTTTATACCGGTTGCTTTGCAAATATCGCGCACCGTCGGCGGATATCCGTCATCTTCAAGTGATCTTTCAATAAAGCGATAGATACTCCGCTCCTTGTCGGTTAAATGAACCATATGTTGCCTCCGTCTCTGTCCTTACAGCGATATCGGCCGTAAGGCAGGCGCGCTTACACGCGCTGTATACCTTTTTTCATTATGTATTGGCAGTTAAAGACGCCTTCTTATTTGCCGCAAGCCCATTTCTTACATTGTTCAAGTCGTTTGCCATTGTCGCCTTCATCTGCGTCGTACGACATCCTCCTCAGATCTTCGCAAGGAAAATCTGAACACAGCCCACAGTATTCCAAATCTTTGCTTTCACAGCAGTTCTTAACATCGCAAACACCCCAAAAGGGATTTTCTATTTCTGCACAACCGTCACATTCCTTCTTTAGCTTGGCGGGGCATTCATTACAAACGATACCACATCTTGAATCAGCCATTTCACATAACCTCACAAAAAATCCATTTGAGTCCCGAGATAAAACACACCTGTGCGCAGCACGGTTAACAAAGTTACCAAAAGGTTTGCAAAGCAGGACATTAGGACACAATCGCACTCGGGCTCACGTCCGAGTGCGAGGGCGTAATACGTCGGAGCGTTGCCCCCACCGGGCTTTGCCCGAACCCACCAAAGGGACAAGTCCATTTGGAATCCCGAAAGTAGTTTTGCACAAACTTGGGAACTTCTGTAAAGCCGTTAATTACGCAGGCTGTGCGGAGCACGGGACGGCAAAGCCGTAAAGGCTTACACAGTAAGACTTTCCTGCGTCTATTATACCACACCCAAAAGCAAAATGCAAACATTTGTTTGCATTTTTTGTCCGCTTTTTGCTATTTTTTTACCGTTTTTGTCCGTTTTCTCCGTTCCGAAGCCGAAGATATATTAATAAAATGTAAAAAAAGCTTCCGAGGTTAAATAATGCTTGAAAATTTGACAAATACGTTATATAATGTACCATAGCGGTATATGGTTTTTGGTTGGACCATTCATATTACTCGTAAACTATAATTTATACATAGGGGGTCATTATGACACAGAACAAGCATGTCCTTTCATGGATCGATGAAATGGCAAAAATGACCGGACCTGAGAAGATCGTCTGGATCGACGGCTCTGAGGAACAGGCGGAGGCGCTCCGCAAGGAAGCATGCTCTACCGGAGAGATAATCAAGCTGAACGAAAAGCTTCTCCCGGGGTGCTACCTTCACCGCACTGCAGTAAACGATGTTGCGCGCGTCGAGGGCCGCACGTTTATCTGCACAAAGACTAAGGAGGACGCAGGCAACATCAACAACTGGATGGAGCCCTCCGAGTGCTATGCAAAGCTCTCGAAGCTTTACAAAAATTCAATGAACGGCAGAACCATGTACGTTATTCCCTACTCCATGAGTATCGTCGGTTCTCCTTTTGCGAAGTATGGCATTGAGCTCACCGATTCGATCTATGTTGTACTCAACATGCTCATCATGACCCGTGTCGGTACCAATGTTCTCGATGCACTTGGCGACAGCGATGATTTTATCAAGGGTCTGCATGCTAAGGCTCAGCTCGATGAGGAAAACCGTTACATCTGCCACTTCCCCGAGGACAATACCATCTGGAGCGTCAACTCCGGCTACGGCGGAAACGTTCTTCTCGGTAAAAAGTGCTTTGCTCTGCGTATTGCATCCTACCTCGGACGCAAAGAGGGTTGGATGGCTGAGCACATGCTCATCCTCGGTATCGAGTATCCGGACGGCGACATCAAGTATGTGAGCGCGGCATTCCCGTCTGCGTGCGGAAAGACCAACCTCGCAATGCTCATTCCACCAGAGATCTTCAAGAAGAAGGGTTACAAGGTTTGGTGCGTAGGCGATGATATCGCTTGGCTGCGCGTCGGCGAGGACGGCAGACTCTGGGCTGTCAACCCCG
>CAYVUJ010000145.1:0-4435 GCA_964454825.1 uncultured Lachnospiraceae bacterium
ATAGAATATACGTATAAAGGCTTCGGCGTGCCGCGTCGCGCCATTGGCGCGCGACGCGGCACCAAACCGTACATGCAGGGTGGTCCGAAGTCCACGCTTTGAATCACCATATTCTACAATGTGAGGTCACGATGGCGAATGATAATATCTCCGTCTCCGGGACGGTCGATACCATAATATACCACAGCGAGGAGAGCGGCTACACCGTCTGCATGCTCGACTGCGGCGGCGAGTGCGTCACCGTTGTCGGCACGCTCCCATACATAACTGAGGGGGACCGCATCACTGCGCACGGGGAGTTTGTCACCCATCCCGTACACGGCAGGCAGTTTCGCTGTGACTACTTTGAGCGCATAATGCCTGAGACCTCGTCCGACATCCTGCGCTACCTCTCCTCCGGCGCCATCAAGGGCATCGGCCCCAAGACCGCTGCCCGCATCGTCGAAAAATTCGGCGAGGACACCTTCGAGGTGATCGAGACCCACCCGGACTGGCTTACGCAGATAAACGGCATCTCGCCCAAGCGCGCGGCGACTATATCGCAGAGCTTTGCAAAGATGTCCGGTGTTCGGAATGTCATTATGTTCTGCCGGAACCTCTGCTCCGCGGAAAGCGCCATGCGGATCTACAAAAAGTGGGGAGCGTCCTCCGTGGAGCGCATCCGTGAGGACCCGTACCGCCTCTGCCGTGACTTTTCCGGCATCGGCTTTGCCCGCGCGGACGAGATCGCCCTCGCCCTCGGCGCCGCGCCCGACGACGAGCGCCGTCTCGAGGCCGGGACATGCCACGCCCTCGATTCGCTCATACGCTCCACCTCCGCCACGCTGATAAGCGCCGACGAGCTTTGCGCCGCCGTCATGTCGCTCCTCGGTGCGGACAGGCAGTGTGCCCAGAGCGCTGTCGTACGTGCCGTCGAAAGCGGACGCATCGTGCGCTCGGAGCAGGGCGGGATCACCTATTTTACGACAGCGCAGATCGACCGCGCGGAGCGATTTGCGGCCGCCAAGCTGCATCTTGTCAACGACCGCTGTCCCGCCGTCCCCGCAAACGATACAGCGGCGCTGATCGCGAAATGCGAGAACGAGGCGGGCGTGGAGTACGCCCCGCTCCAGAAGGAGGCGATATACTCCGCGCTGTCGGCGGGCGTCAGCATCATCACCGGCGGCCCGGGCACGGGCAAGACAACGGTCGTGCGCGCGCTGATCTCGATCTTTGCCTCCATAGGACTGCGGAGCGCTCTCGCCGCCCCGACCGGACGGGCCGCCAAACGCATGAGTGAGGCGACCGGGCAGGACAGCGCCACCATCCACCGTCTGCTCGAGATGGAGTATTCCGGCGACGAGGAGAATGCCCGTTTCCTGCGGGATGACACGAACCTTCTTTCCGAGGATGCCTTTATCATTGACGAGGCGTCCATGATCGACGTGTTCCTGCTCGAAGCGTTCATGCGCGCCGTCAAGCCGGGAGCGCGCATCGTGTTCATCGGCGACTCGGATCAGCTCCCCCCTGTCGGCGCTGGGAATGTGCTTTCGGACCTGATACGTTCCGCGGCGTTCGGTGTGGTACGCCTCAATCAGATATTCAGGCAAAGCAGTGAGAGTGCTATCGTCACCAACGCGCACCGCATCAAGTGCGGAGAGATGCCCGATGTGTCACATTCGGACGGGGATTTCTTCTTTCTCCGCCGCGAAAACGACGCGCAGAGTGCCGAGACTGTGCTGGAGCTTGTTACAAACCGTCTGCCGCGCGCCTATGGCCGCGAGTTTGCGGAGAATGTGCAGGTGATCACCCCGTCGCGTCGCGGAAGCTGCGGTACGGAGGAGCTGAACCGCGCGCTTCAGGCGATGCTCAATACCCCGGCGCCGCACAAGGCTCAGCGCGCCTTCGGCGAGAAGATCATCCGCGTGGGCGACCGCGTGATGCAGACGAAGAACAACTACGAGCTGGAGTGGGAGCGCTGGGGCATGGAGGGCCGCGGGATATTCAACGGCGACATCGGCACAGTGCTCGCAATCGACGCGCAGGAAGAGAAAATGAAGATATCCTTTGACGAGAGGGAGTGCGATTATGCCTTTGAAAACGTGCAGGACCTCGAGCACGCCTATGCGATAACTGTGCACAAGAGTCAGGGATCGGAGTACGGCGCGGTGATCGTGCCGCTCTATCACTGCGCGCCGATGCTGCTCACGCGCAATCTGCTCTACACCGCCGTCACGCGCGCCGCAAAGATGGTGATCCTCGTCGGCTCGGCCCACGTCCTGCAGCGCATGGTCGAGACGGAGAACCGCACGGAGAGGCGCACCGCCCTCGCCCAAAGGATCGCGGAGGGGTAAGAGAGGGATTTTTTGCGGGGGGAGACCCTGCGAGTTCGCTTTGCGAACTCAGAAAAAAAGGTCTCCCCCCGCACCCCCTCCCAAAAAACTTTGAGAGGTGGGAATATAGAGAGTGCGCCTCAATGAGGTTCGCATAAACCCATTGCTTGGGGGTTCGGGGGACAATGTCCCCCACTGGGGTCGAGGGGTGAAACCCCTCGTGGGTTTGGGTAACGCCCAACATATCAGACCCCTGCGATGGCGGCGCAAGCCGACATCGCAAAAAAGCATCGCTCTCACATAAAATCAGCGCACAAACCATTTGCCGCTCGGGCTTGCGCCACTCGGATGTACTTCCGGTGAAACCGGAAGTACAGGAGCATGACACGTTGGAGGCGCTGCCTCCAAAACCCGCCGGGCTTTGCCACACACGGCATGAAGTTTGTGCTATTCTGCCAATTTAAGTGCCGGTGTGCTGGAGAAATGCCGTTTCACGGCATATCTCCGCGAATGACGCAGGGCGTCATTCTACCCAACCTTTGTCCAAACTTGAATGACCCCACCAAAGGGACAAGTCCCTTTGGAAACCCGGCTGATTAGTTCGTACAGACATCCCCGTCTGTGCTCCACACCGACAAATTCCGGAGGAAGCATTATGCACCTGAACACCACCTCGCGTCCGCACGCCCTGCGGCGGCGTCTCTTGCCGATCGGCCGTGGCGTGCTCGACTTTCTCCTGCCGCCGATATGCGCCCTCTGCGGCGAGGTGATGCCGCTCTTCGGTGAGTGTGAGCTCTGCGCCGACTGCCTCCGGCTGTACTCAGACAGAGTCTCGAAGCCATGCGTATTCTGCCGCGAGAGCGCCGAAAAGTGCCGCTGCGCGTCCCGTCGTTCCCGCAATCTCACCCCGCCACCGACGGCGCTCGGTTTCTATGAGAACTCTGACGATGAGGTCGGCCGTCTCGTGTACAGCTTCAAGCGCCGCTATTCGCGCTCACTTGTGCGGTTTTTCGCCCGTTCTCTCGCGATACAGCTTCGCCGCTGTGACTTTCCCAGCGACGCGATCGTCACATATCCTCCCCGCTCCCGCGAGGCGCTGACAAAGTACGGCTTCGACCAGTCGCGTGCCCTCACGCATGAGACTGCACGATATCTCGGACTCAAGGCTTGTCCGGCGTTTCGCAGACTTGGCGGCGCCGAGCAGAAACAGCTCTCCGCCGAAAAGCGCGCCGGCAATGTGTCGGGCGCATTCGCGCACAACGCCAAGGTGCCGGTGGCACGCCGCCGTGTGATACTCGTCGATGATATCGCCACCACAGGTGCGACTCTCGCCGAGGCGGCAAGGGTGCTCCGGGAAGCCGGAGCCGCCGAAGTGCGCTTTGCCGTGCTGTTTCTCACCGCCGAACGGCGTATCCCGGCCGAACACGGTCTGTGGTTCGAGGATGATGCCTCCGGTGAGGAGGAGTACGACCTTGCCTCGGAGGATGTCGGGTTTTAGCACCGAGATGCGGGATCGGTGAGCGCGAGGGCGCGAGACGCGGGGGGGGGGCAGGGCGGGTGTAAGTCGGCGGTCGAATAATGTGCCGTCTGCGAATGCCGCACATGGCGGCGCGGCGGGCACGCGACCTTCCGTCTCGCCTCTCCCGGCATACGCGGTTGAGAGTTTTTTTGAAAAAATGCGGATAACCCCTTTACAAAGCATCACATTTGATGTATAATATGGGAGTAAATACCGGAGGCATAGCTCAGCTGGTTAGAGCGCACGGTTCACATCCGTGAGGTCGAGGGTTCGAGTCCCCCTGTCTCCACCAGAAAGGAACGACAATTTTCGAGAGAGGATTGTCGTTCCTTTTTGTTCTCTTCACTTTTCTCTCATCGTTCTTCTCTCTTCACTGAAATTGTCGTGATAATAGCGAAAAGAGAATCGGCAGCTTTGCTTCGCGAAGCATTTTTAATGTGAGGGCTAAATCCCTCGGCCGAAAACAACGAAGCACCTATATTGTAATCTCTTGACAGTCGACGGTGCTGTCCTGATAAGTCCCATATATGCCTGCGGAAAACAAAAACATCAAAAAAATGAAAAACTTTGGAAAAAGGGGTTGACAGATGGAGGTAGGATGTGA
>CAYVUJ010000146.1:0-4434 GCA_964454825.1 uncultured Lachnospiraceae bacterium
CTTTTTCTCTTGTTTACGCCGGTTTTTTTTGCTATAATTATGCGTATAAGGGCCTGCAGTGGCGAGTGTATCCGCTTCGGGGCTATAACGCCGCCGTGCCAGCGGTGGGAAAAGCTTCGCTCGTCGATGTATTTGCCGTCTATGCGGCGGCGCAGTCTGAGGGTGACTTCGAGCGCGCCCTTTTGCTCGCGGGTGAAGTAATCCGCGACAAATATGCCGCGCTCGCCGCTTTCGCGAAGCTCGGTGAAGCGCGCCTCGAGGGCCTCGTGCGCATCCTTATAAAAGCTGTCCATCGACGGCGTGTCCGGGAACGACGGGGTTGCGATGCGCCACCCCTTCGCGCATGAGAAGCGTTTTTCCGAATTATCCATAAAAAATCTCCGAATAAAAAATGCCTTTTCTATATTATGAGGTATCACGATGAATAATTACAAGCGAAATACCGCGCCGCTTGCAGACGCCTTCCGTCCGACGGATTTCGATTCGATGGTCGGACAGAAACATCTTGTCGGTCCGCGCGGTGCACTGCGCGCTCTTTTGGCGGCGGGACGTATCAGAAGCATGGTGTTCTTCGGTCCTCCGGGGACGGGGAAGACCACCGCTGCGTCGATCATTGCCGAGCAGAGCGGGATGCTGCTCCGCAGGCTGAATGCGACGACCGCGTCTCTCGCCGATGTGCGCAAGGTGGCAGACGAGGCGGACAGCATGATGGGACAGAACGGCGTGATCTTATATCTGGATGAGATTCAGTATTTCAACAAGAAGCAGCAGCAGAGTCTCCTCGAGTACGTCGAGGACGGCCGCATCACGCTCATCACCTCCACGGCGGAAAATCCGTATTTCTACATCTATGACGCGCTCCTTTCGCGAATGTCGGTGTTTGAGTTTAAAAATGTCAGCGCGGCCGAGATCAGGGAGCGCCTCATGATGGTGCTTGACGTGCTTCGTCGCCGGGGAGAGCTGTCGGCGTCCATCACTGACGGTGCGCTCGATTTTATCGCATCTTGTTCGGGCGGGGATGTGCGTAAATCGCTGACATTCCTCGAGCTCGCGCTTTCGCTTGCCGACGGTGGCGAAGAGAAGGAGATCGATGAGGAATATGTCCGGAGTGTCACACCGTCGATGGCGGCGGGACGCTTCGATGCGCGCGATGACGTCCATTTCGATCTGCTGTCCTGCCTCCAGAAGTCGATCCGTGGCTCCGATCCGGACGCGGCGCTGTTCTATCTTGCAAAATTGCTCGAGGGCGGGGATATCCTTTCGCCGTGCCGCCGACTCATGGTGATCGCGTCCGAGGACATCGGTCAGGCGTATCCCATGGCGGCGGTCATCGTGCGCGCATGCGTGGAGAGCGCCCGCGATCTCGGATTGCCGGAGGCGCGCATCCCCCTCGCGAACGCAGTGGTCACCCTCGCCACCGCGCCGAAGTCGAACACTGCATATATGGCCTTCGACCTCGCCGCGGAGGATATCCGCAACGGAAAGGGTGTTGCGATACCGCCTCATTTGCAGAGCCCGCTCTTCAAGGGATACAGATATCCGCATGATTTCGTGAACGATTATTGCCGTCAAGAGTACCTTCCCGAGGACCTTCGCCAAAGAAAATACTACGAATTCGGCGATAATAAGACCGAGCAGGCGGCAAGGGCATATTGGGAGCGAATCAAGAGCGAGCCGGATCGCAAAAAGAATGTAGACAAGTGACGAAAATCCTGGTGTGTTGTCCGGCCGAGTGGACGAACTCCCTTGCGGCACAGTGGATGCGGGATTTTGACAAGTGTAAAATAATATATTAGAGGTGTGTCGAAAAATGATCAAAAACAGAATCACATGTGCGCTGATCGCGATGCTTTTTGTGCTGACGACGGTCCTTTCGTCGTGTCAGACGGCTCCGTTGGGGGTGCAGGACAACGCACAGAGCACCGGAAGCGGCATCGCTGACGGTACCCGCGTCGAAAACGGACAGGTCTCCGAGGCGGACAGCGGCTCCGACACCGATAAACCGGGCGACACAAGCGACGACGGCGACAGTGTACCGGCCGGGGCCGGGATAATTGCGCCGGACACAGATGGCACCGTGTCGACTCCGTTGATGTGGCATGTCACATCCGAGAGCGGCGGTGAGCTGTACCTGCTCGGCTCGATCCACCTCGGGCTCGAAGACACTTGCCTCTTCGATGACGCGGTGTACGACGCCTTTGACGCATGCGACGCCCTCGCGGTCGAATGCGACATATTGGCGATCGAGGGCGACATGGCTCTGTCCATAAAGGCGCTGCGTCAGATGGTGTACAAGGACGGCACGTCGATCCGCGCGCATGTCGACGACGCAACCTACGAGGCGGCGCGCTCGATTCTGGAGGAGGCGGGGTATTACAACCGCTTCATGGACTACTATAACCCGGTGATGTGGCAGCAGACGATCGACCAGATCCTCGCCGAGCGCACGGTGTACAGGATGGAAAACGGCGTCGACCGCTATTTTCTTTCGGAGGCAAAGCGCCTCGGCAAGGACGTGCTCGAGATCGAGGACTATATGGAGACCTACGCGACGCTCGCTGCGCTTTCCGAAAAGACTCAGGCGTTTCTGCTCGGGCAGAGCGTCGCCGAGGCGACTGTTGCGACATACGATGAAGCGGTCGCACATCTCCACAGCCTGTGGAAGGAGGGCGACCTCGGAGACATCGAGGAGTACCTGAGCGGCGACACCGACGGCTACACTCCCGAGGAGCTTGAGTGCATGGAGGAGTACGACCGAGCGGTCGTGTCGGATCGCAATACGATAATGACAGACAAGGCTGACGAGTATCTCCGCAGCGGCAGACGTGTGTTCTACGTCGTAGGGCTTGCGCACATGGTCGGCGAGGACGGCATCGTGAAATCGCTCGCGGCCAAGGGCTATGACGTCCGTGCAGTGAACTCCGCAGAGGCGGACGATACCAGCACGGCGGACTAAGCAATGAAAAAACGGATGAGAGTGCCCCTCTCATCCGTTTTTCTGCATTCCCGCTTTGCTCTTTTCCGCCTCATAGCCCAGACCCGTCAGCGCCTCGAAGCTGCACCGCACAGCCTCCTCAGATACATCGCACCGAAGCTGATAGACCGGCACGAGCCTCACCAGAGCGTCCACAAGACCGAGCGTCGCCTGCGCCGCCTCGGCACCGCGCGGGATGTATATCTGCCGCATCAGCGCGGCGAGACACTCGCCCGCCCCGGGAGTCCCGGTGCCACCGGAAGTTCCGGGACCACCGATCCGCCGGATGCTGTTCTCCTCACCGCGCGTGATCAGACATATCGCCCGCAGTACGGCGCTCCGGTTCTTCTGCCATCGCTCCTTGCCCGCCCACGGCGAGCCGTGAACGCGGATGAAGCTGCCCGGCTGTCCGCACGTCTCTGCGGCCGCGCTCTCGCATGCCCCCGCACGGCCCCCGTCCGCTGCGCCCGCCGACATAGCCGATAATGCGCTATCCGGTCCGCCCGCACTGTCCTGATTTTGAGCCTGTACGCCCTCGAGCGAGAGAAACGGCTTGTCACCGTTGATGATGTCCACATCGCTCCCCAAAAAGCGCCGCCACAGCGATATGTGCGTCGACTTGCCGACGCCGCTCGGCGCGCAGAAGAGGTACGCCCCGCCGCCGTAGGTGATCGCCGCCCCGTGCATGAGAAAGCGCCCGTACAGCGCCATCGCCTCCGCCAGCTTCCGGTGGAGCGCACTCAGTTCGCAGAGAAGCCCCACGCCCGCCGTGCCGCCTTCGGCGCCGCGCACGCGTGCCGCCTCGGCGGCGATGTCGTCAGCGCTCACACATACCGAAAAAAACGCCCGCCGCTCTGTGATGTAATCCGCACAAAAAGTGCGCACCTCTGCCGAAGGACAGCTTATTTCGATCGGTATCCCCGCAAATTCCGCAACAAATGACGTCCGTTCCATTTTCTTCCTTATTGTGTAACAAATCCCATTGCCCGACCGCATGAAAGCGCGGCAAATATCTTTAGAGCGAGTTCACACTATCCGAGATGTGCAGATTTTGAGCAGATTTTTTGTAGAACAAGGCGTGAGGAGGGCAAATACTAAACGTATTTAACCGACGAACAAAGCTGTTATACGAAAAATATGCCAAAAGATGCGCGTTGAGCGGTAGCGCGATCTCGCTCCGGTATCTATTATAATTGCCCCCCGGCGCTTTGTCAACAGAAAAAAGCCGCCCGAGCGCACAACATGCGGAAAACGCGTCCGCGGAGAAGGATGAAAAAATGCCCGTTCGCACTCCTGTTTCGGGCAAAAATGTATGACATATGACGAAAAAAATTTTCTTCGTATCTTTGTGAAAAAAATACTTGATTTTCGGAGGAATGAATGATATAATAACAAAAAAGCTGTAAATAGGCTTTGTTGAAAATATAAAACAAAATTCTTTTGTACTTATGAAAGGGGAA
>CAYVUJ010000147.1:0-4316 GCA_964454825.1 uncultured Lachnospiraceae bacterium
ACAAGCTCCGCGATATCGGGATTCTTCTTCTGAGGCATGATGGACGAGCCCGTGGTGAACGCGTCTGAAAGCTCGACAAAGCGGAATTCCCAGCTCGACCAGAGAATCATCTCCTCGCCGAAGCGGGACAGATGCATCATAATGATAGCGATGTCGCTCATAAGTTCCAGGGCGAAATCGCGGTCGGACACGCCGTCCATGGAATTTTGCGCGACGGAGTCAAATCCGAGAGCCTGAGCTTCAAATGCACGGTCGGTGTGGAATGTGGTCCCCGCGAGCGCGCAGCACCCGATCGGAGAGACGTTCATCCCCGCGCGGCAGTTTGCAAGCCGGCCGAGATCGCGCAGAAGCATCGAGGCGTACGCCATCAGATGATGACCGAAGGTCACGGGCTGTGCTCTTTGCAGGTGAGTGTAGCCGGGCATTATAGCGTCGGCATTTTCCTCGGCGCAGTCGGTGACGGCACGAACGAGGGCGCGGACAAGCTCTGAGATCTCGTCGACCTCATCGCGAAGGTACATGCGAAGATCGAGCGCCACCTGATCGTTGCGGCTGCGCGCGGTGTGGAGCTTCTTGCCCACATCACCGATGCGCTCGGTCAGAAGTGCCTCGACGAACATGTGGATGTCCTCCGCCGCGCTGTCGATCTGCACCTTACCGCTCTCGAGGTCGGCGAGAATGGACGAAAGTCCGTCGCAGATGGTATCCGCCTCGTCCGGTGTGATGATGCCGCACTTTGCCAGCATGCGCGCGTGGGCGATCGAGCCGGTGATGTCGTTTTTGTACATCCGGCTGTCAAAGGATATCGATGAATTGAACGCGTCCGCCGCGGTGTCCGTCTGTGCGGCGGTAACGCCCTGCCATAGCTTGGAACTCATAATAGCGCCTCCGTCAGTGTAATTGTGTGTATTGTATAATGAAGTGTATTGAGACGCGCGTGTCTCAATTAATGCAACACCGCACAATTCGCGGCTCGCACCGCTTGAATTGTGCGGTATTGCATTGAAATGTGTCAGCGGGCATGCCCCCGGCACATCGATGTCTTACAGATTATTTGCGATTCTTTTTGTCGACGCCTGCCTGGACCGCGATCGGCAGACCGTACAGGTTGATGAAGCCCGCGCTGTCCTTCTGATCGTAGTCGCTCTCGCCGAAGGTAGCGATGTCCTCGCTGTAGAGGGAGTAATCGCTCCATACGCCGGCCTTGATGATGTTGCCCTTGTAAAGCTTGAGCTTGACCGAGCCGGTGACATTCTCCTGAGTCTTGTCGACAAAGGCGGAGAGAGCCTCGCGCAGAGGCGTGAACCACTGGCCGTTGTATACGAGCTCAGCGAAGGTGATGGAGAGGCGCTGTTTCTCGTGCATGGTCATCTTATCGAGGCAGACAGACTCAAGCGCCTCGTGAGCCTTGTAGAGCACGGTTCCGCCGGGAGTCTCGTATACGCCGCGGCACTTCATGCCGACGAGACGGTTCTCGACAATGTCGATAATGCCGATGCCGTTTGCTCCGCCGAGCTCATTGAGCTTCAGAATGATCTCCTTTGCGCTCATCTTCTCGCCGTCGAGCGCCACGGGAGTACCCTTGACAAAATCGATGGTCACATATGTGGGAGTGTCGGGGGCGTCGATGGGGGAGACGGACATCTCAAGGAAGCCGGGCTTCTCGTACATCGGCTCGTTTCCGGTGTCCTCGAGGTCGAGCCCCTCGTGAGAGAGATGCCAGAGGTTCTTGTCCTTCGAGTAGTTTGTCTCGCGGTTAATCTTGAGCGGTATGTTGTGTGCCTCGGCGTACTCGATCTCCTCGTCGCGGGACTTGATATCCCACTCACGCCACGGCGCGATGATGGGCATTTCGGGTGCGAAATGCTTAATCGCAAGCTCGAAGCGGACCTGATCGTTGCCCTTGCCGGTGCAGCCGTGGCAGATCGCGTCTGCGCCCTCCTTGATGGCGATGTCAACAAGACCCTTTGCGATGCAGGGACGTGCGTGGCTCGTGCCGAGCAGATAATCCTCGTACACAGCGCCCGCCTTCATGGTCGGGATGATGTATTCGTCCACATATTCCTCGGTGAGATCAAGAATGTACAGCTTGGAGGCACCGGTCGCGATCGCCTTTTCCTCGAGGCCCTCAAGCTCATCGTTCTGGCCGACGTTGCCGGACACCGCGATGACCTCACAGCCGTTGTAGTTTTCCTTCAGCCACGGTATGATGATAGAAGTGTCAAGTCCGCCGGAGTATGCGAGGACGACTTTTTTGATTTTAGTTTTATCAATAGTTTTCATTGTTTATACGCTCCCTTTGAATATTTATGCATTGTTTATACAACAATTATACAACATTTTTTTGAGCCTGTCAAGGTTTTTGTGAAAAAATATTCAGCATATCCGCCCCTTTTGTGCCGTGCGTGACACCACAGGGGCGATAGGTGCGTGATTTTTGCGCCGATTTGCCGAAAAATTTTTAAAATCCTATTGACAATCGCCTCGCCGAGTGATACAATAACCACAGTTGAATAGAAAAGCGATGACGAAGACGGACGTGGAAAAACGGTTTTCAGAGAGTCGGGGAAGGTGCGATCCCGGTAACTAAGCTCCCATGGTCTATCACTTCCGAGCTGAAGGTCCGAAACACCGGGCGGTGCGGTAGGCGCCTTTCGTGATTGCTGCGTTAATGCATACGGCTTGTAGGAGCCTGAGTGGCGTCCGCCGGACGCAATTTGAGTGGTACCGCGGGTATCGAATGATAATTCGGACTCGTCTCAAGATTCTTGAGGCGAGTCTTTTGCTTATTTTGGAAAAGGAGAGGGAATAATGAACACATCAAGATCGACTTCGATGACGCATCTCATGGAGATGGCGTCCCGAATCAGGGAAATGCGTGAGATCATGGGCTACTCCGCTGAGGAGATGGCGGAAAAGACTGAGGTCGGCACCGAGGACTACGCGCTCTATGAGAGCGGCAGGGTCGACATGCCGTTCACGTTCATCCACAAGTGCGCGCTCGCTTTCGGCATCGAGCTTACCGAGCTGCTTGAGGGACACAATGCGTATCTCACGTCCTACAACGTCACCCGGAAGGGTGAGGGACATCAGGCGGCGCGCGAGGAGGATATCTTCATTCAGAATCTTGCTCCGAAATTCAAGGGCAAGCTCGCTGAGCCTTATTGGGTGCGCTATGAGTATTCGGAGGAGCTGCAGAATCAGCCGCTCCACCTTGTTAAGCACAGCGGTCAGGAGTTCGATCTCGTCCTCTCGGGAACGCTTCTTGTGCAGATCGGCGATAACAAGGAGGTCCTTCACGAGGGCGATTCGATCTACTACAACAGCTCCACTCCGCACGGAATGATCGCCGTCGACGGCAAGGACTGCGTGTTCCTTGCTATGGTTATATCCGGTGAGGATAAGAAGTACGATGTGATCCGCGAGAATACTGCCGTTTCCGTCTCCGGCACGAAGCTGCTTGCCGACAAATTTGTCACTACCGAAGAGGATGACAAGGGCAGACTTGTGTCTGTGGATTTCCACAACACCGAGACATTCAATTTCGGTTTCGACTGTGTCGACGCTATTGCCGACATGGAGCCCGAGCGCCTCGCAATGATCCACCTCGACCGCGAGAAGAACGAGCGCCGCTTCACCTTCAAAGATATAAAGAAGGAAAGCAACCGCTGTGCAAATTATTTCAAGTCACTCGGCATAAAGCGCGGAGACAAGGTCATGCTCGTGCTCAAGCGCCATTATCAGTTCTGGTTTGCTATGGTTGCGCTCCATAAGCTCGGCGCGATCGCGATCCCCGCGACCTTCCAGCTCAAGGAACACGACTTCGTTTACCGCTATGAGGCAGCCGAGGTCAAGGCGATCGTCTGTACCGCAGACGGCGACACCGCCGAAATCGCCGAGAACGCCGCCCGCTCCTGCTCCACGGTGGAGACCATGGTCCTTGTCGGCGGCAAGCGTGACGGCTGGCACGATTTCAACGAGGAATACAAGCTTTTCTCGAGCGTGTTCGAAAGAGAGAGCGACGCCTCCTGCGGCGACGAGCCGGCGCTGATGTTCTTCTCCTCCGGCACGACGGGCAACCCGAAGATGGTCGAGCACAGCCACACCTATTCGCTCGGACACTTCCTCACCGCCAAGTATTGGCACTGCTGTGAGCGCGACGGACTGCATCTTACAATATCCGATACCGGATGGGGCAAGTCGCTTTGGGGTAAACTGTACGGACAGTGGCTCTGCGAAGGTGCGGTGTTCGTCTACGACTTCGACCGCTTCAGCGCGGCGGATGTCCTGCCGCTGTTTGCGAAATATCAGATCAC
>CAYVUJ010000148.1:0-4308 GCA_964454825.1 uncultured Lachnospiraceae bacterium
CATGATATCGAAGCTTTCCGTAAATGCCCCGAAAAGATTTTGCCGGTCCATCTCAAGGGGAATGTCTAAATTACCCCCGGCAACGCGCTCGGCAAATCCTTTCAGCTTGTGGAACGGCTTTATTACCGTGCGTCGCAGATAGAAAAAGTATCCGATACAGATACCGCACTGTAAAAACATTACTGCTAAGATCAAAACAACAGCCGTCTGTTTTTCGGACCGAAACATCAGCGCGTCGTTGTTGTAAACAATAAGCTTTCCCACAGCCTCGCCGTCGACTTCGATATCAAGAATGGTATCCTTATGGCTGATTGCCGCATTTATGCTTTCGCTCAGTCCCGATCTTGTTCTGTACAGAACCGCTCCGCCCGAGTCAAGCACAACATAGTCAAGAGATGCGGGATTGCTGTGGTGCTCCAATGATGCCCAAGTGCTTTGCACGGTCTGCACGGCTTCATTGATTGCTACTGTATCCTGTAAATTCTCCGTTTTTGAAAGTGCAAACAGGACAAGGACGGCACTTTCAAACAGAAAGGTAATCATCAGTAAGATGAAAAACAGGCGGCTTTTCATTGCTTTCCTCCGCTGAACTTATAACCGTCACCCCAGACGGTAATGACATATTCGGGGTTTCCCGGATCGCGCTCGATTGCCTCGCGTATTTTCCGAATATGTACATTCAGCGTTCCGTCGCCGGTAAATTTATCCGCCCAGATCTTTTCAAAAAGCTCTTTCTTTGTGATCACCCGCCCTTCGTTTTGTATCAGATAGCCGAGCAGCTTGAATTCAAGCGACGTCAGTTTTGCGGGAGTGCCGTCAATCAAGACCTGTCTTGCATCAAAATCCACAGTCAGATACCCGTCAGCGTACTTTACTGTGTCCCTATTCCCATATCGTTTCAGTACCGCTTTGACCTTTGCCAGCAAAACGCTGAGGGAATACGGTTTTTGAATATAATCGTCGCCGCCGATACTGAGAGCGATGATCTGATCGTCGTCACTTGTTCGCGCTGAGATAAACAAAATAGGAATCTCCGTGGTTTCCCGCAGCTCTTTGCACAGTTCAAAGCCGCTGCCGTCCCCGAGATTTATATCAAGCAAAAGCAGCTTTGCCATGTTTTCTTTCAAAAAGCTCCGAGAGTCAGAAACACTGTATGCAATCGCTGTTTTAACACCGAATAGGTTAAAATATTCCGCTGTGCTGTCGGCAAGTAGCTTTTCGTCATCTATGATTAAGCAGTCAAATGTCATTTGTTGTCTCCTTTTCGTTTTGCGGCTTTTTTCTGCGACCGTCTGCCGGTCTTTCTGCGCTTTTTGGAATCAACCAAGTGTTTCCCATTTTGACAGCCCCTTTGATTCGTTCTGCATTACAATACTGCAATACACGTCTATCCGATATCCCCCACTTTTCAGCTGCTTCTTTTGTTGTAATGTAATCCATACCGCACCTCCGAGCAAATTCATAGCCATATTATACTTCGTTTGTCCGAAGAATACAAGTGCGCGGATTTGAATTTTTCATGATTTCCATGTGCCAGCCGCAAAAGCGCTCTAATACTGCGGCATATCCAATATTTCATAATGCTTTACTGCACAGAGATTCTATCAGCAACTATCGCCGGAATTGCCCCCGGGTGTAAAAAAGCTGTATAAGTATCCTTAAAAAAACAGCCCCCGAATTTTTTAATCCGTGGGCTGCTCTTTGTCTGACACACCGTCAGTTTCGTTTGTTTTGTTAATTTATTGATTTTCTTTTCATTGAAATTCCATCATCAACTGCCAAGGCTTCATACTTTCACGATAAAACCTTATGAGGCCGGATACTCATATTCAAACGCAGCGTTGGTCGTTTCAAAATCCAAAATCGTCCGTTTTCCTATGCTGAAGTGATATCCGGCGCGGCAGGACACGTTTTCCCGGATGTTTCGTGTCATGGCACCGCTTTCCGGTGCTTTCAGGGAATATGCACTTTTCTCAAGCAATTTAGCTGTCAGAGATAACGTTCCTTGACGGATGACGATTTCTCCGTCACAAATTTTATCCGCTTTTGCTCCAAGGTATGTTGCAAGGCGATATTCTTTTCCGCGAAAATGAATTATACCGATAATTCCGGTGAAGCAGATCGGACCGAGCGGGATCTCCGCTACGGAGAGGATCAGCGAGCCTTCCTCAAAAAAGCACTGTGTCCATACATAGTGCCGGGGGAAAGAACGTCCGCAGTCACCCTCAATATAGCCTGTATCGTTTTGAAAGCAGTAGTCATTTCCGTTGATCATCAGGTTTCCGCTGACCGTGTGCCGCATACTGACCACATTATGACGGCACTCCATGCACGGAACGTAACGAAACGGCCCCATAATGTTGTACCGGATAGGAGTAGTCGGACCGAAGCGCAGTTCACCTTTTGCCGTAAGTTCCCGAGTGTTCAGATCCAGCCGGATCCCATCCTCCCGGAATACATTCTTTCCGAGTACGGCGCGCGGATACTTCGGCGAGACCCTGACATCTTCCCATGAAAAAGGGACGAGGTGGTTTCCTGTATCACTGATGATTTGCAGTGATCCGGAGCTTTTGCCGTGAGTTGTGTGCATCGCCGGAATAAGAGCGATGGTATCCGTATTCGACTGACATCGGAAATACCAGCCGCAAAACCTGTTATTCATGCGTAATATCCTCCTGTGCCGGACCGGAGCGCGGTCTTCCCGGAAACATGACAAGGGCACTCCCCGCTGCATTCGCAGGGGTTCCATTTCCTTCACCTTAGTGTTAGTTTTGCCCGAAGATTGCAAAATATATCAACAAAGCAGAGCCTGCCTTGCAAATCTTTATACCAATTCCGTGATGGAGTCGTTTTTTGCTTCGGTAAAACGGAAAAAACGCTTCGGACAAGGTATCGGTCGGGATTTGAGCTTTTTTGTCCAAGCGGCGGGGGCTCTGCACAGTCAAAAGGTAATCTCCATATAATGTAATGAAGAAAGGAGGGATCCACCATGAATCGAAACTGCAATCGTTTTAATATGCATCTGCGTGATTACGGTCCTGAACCGTTCATTACGAATATAGATAATGCTGCTTTGCAAAATACGAATTATCGCACAGCATTATGGACAGGTCAGCATTTACAGCTTACTTTAATGAGCATACCGGTTGGAGGGGAAATCGGATTGGAGGTACATCCGGATACTGATCAGTTTTTACAGATCGAAAATGGCCATGGCATAGCTATGATGGGATGTGCAAAAGATCAGCTGAAGTATCAACGGCCTGTTTGCAGCGGATATGCCGTTTTTGTTCCTGCCGGGACATGGCACAATATTATAAACACCGGAAACTGCCCGCTCAAAATTTATACCATATACGCTCCGCCGCATCACCCCCGTGGCACCGTTCAAGCTACAAAAGCCATTGCCGATACGGAAGGGTATTAACAAATTAACAAACGGTTTGTTCGGATAAACGGAGAGTAACAAAACACCATTGAGATCAACCCGTGAGGGAGTCGGATCTCGATGGTGTTTTCATATTTAAGGAGCTTATTAAATAGATGCAATACGATATCATTTATCCGTTGAAAGCTTTGAGTACATATAGCAATCATAAAGACCAGAATCCACTTCAAAACAATGTCGCAATAAACCCTCACGAATAAAACTATTTTTTTCCAATGCTTTCCATGATGCTATATTGTCTGTGTGAACTTTAGTATAGATTCTTTCAAGTTCAAGATATGAAAATCCAAACTCTACAACAGGTCCTATGCACTTAGAAATAATACCTTTGCCCCAATAATTCCTACCAATCCAATACCCGATATTAGCTACCTTGTTGTTGGATTCAAAATTTGATAAAAGTATTCGTCCTAACGCCTTTCCCGTTTTTATTTCGGCAATAGTCCAACTATAAACCCTTGCCTTTTCAAATTCTTTTATTTGATTTTTAAGAATTTTCATGGTACTAGCGATTTGAGGTGGTTTTTTTAAAGCACCTTCATAAAAGCAAAATGCATCTATATCAGAATATATCTCATGATATGACTGCAGGTCCTTTTCAGGTTCAACCTGCCTTAGTGTATATTCATCATTTACCTGTAACGATTGAAAATTTTTAAATTTATCTTTGAATGCCATTTCTTTTAGTATCCTTTCATACATACGTGAATTAACGAAATAAATCCAATATCTACATTGGATTTGCCGACTGTAAAGAGACTACAAATAAAGATATTTTTGCGATTTCGGCTAAGAGATTTTAACTCTCATAATTAAAAGAATATTTACTTTGAGCGTTCAGCTTCCGCAAGCAAAGTATA
>CAYVUJ010000149.1:0-4288 GCA_964454825.1 uncultured Lachnospiraceae bacterium
GTCATTCACTACCGAGGCGCCGCTCCCTGCGGTCGCTACCCTCGACCCCACCAAAGGGCACAGCCCTTTGGAAACCCAAACGGAGTTTGTGCAAGCACTTAAGTTCCCACATATGTGAGAGCATCCCGCCACCAGATATGCAATTATTTTTACGGAGGATATAAAATGTCAAGCAAAAACTGGGCGTCTGTCGACGTCAATTCCATCCCGAAGATCGTAACCGCGCTTCCGGGTCCCAAATCCAAGGAATATCACGAGCGCGCCGCAAAATATATGAAGGGATATTCAAGCCAGGTCTCTCTTTTCCCTGTCTCCTTTGAGTCCGGCTTCGGCTACACCCTGAAGGATGTCGACGGCAACGAGTACATCGACTTCTCCTCGGGTATCTACGTAACCGGTCTCGGTCACTGCCATCCGAAGATCAGCGAGGCGGTCGCAAAGCATGCAAAGCAGCTCATGAACTGCCACGACTTCACCACCGAGATCAAGATGCAGCTCATGGAGAAGCTACACGAGGTCACCGGCGGCAAGTTCGGCGGCTTCCAGCTCTACGATTCCGGTACGACCGCCGTTGAGGCGGGACTCCGCTGTGCCCGTGCCGCTACCGGCAAGTTTGAGTTCATCTCCTTCTACCGTGATTTCCACGGCAAGACCCTCGGTGCCGTCTCCCTCGCCGTGGTCGGCAAGGATTCCCACATGAGAGCGCCCGGATTCTTCCTCGCACCCCGTCCGAATCCGTACCGCGACTACTTCATGAGAAGCGAGGAGGAGGCTTGGCAGAACTCCGACCTCTACATAAAGGCGATCGAGGACAAGATCATCCACGAGACCAGCGGCAACGTCGCGGCTATCGTGCTCGAGCCGATCCAGGGCTGGGGCGGTTCCGTCGTTCCTCCGGACGACTTCCTTCCGAAGCTTGCCGCGCTCGCAAAGAAGCACAACATCCTGCTCTTCTGCGATGAGGTCCTGACCTGCATGGCGCGTACCGGTAAGATGTTCGCTTCCGAGCACTGGGGCGTTACTCCCGACATCATGACCCTCGGTAAGGGCTTTGGTAACGGCTTCCCCGTGACCGCAATGTGCGTATCCAAGGAGCTTGCTCCTGCGGTCGAGCACATCTCCGCATCCTCCTCCTACGGCGGAAACCCGATGGCATGTGCCGCAGCGCTTGCCTCCATCGAGGTCATCGAGGAGGAGAACCTCGTCGAGCGCAGTGCGCATCTGGGCGAGCTCTTCCTCAAGAGAATGAAGGAGATCAAGGCCGCTCACCCGATCGTCGGCGACGCCCGCGGCAAGGGCTGTCTGCTTGCGCTTGAGATCGTCAAGGACAAGGAGACAAAGGAGCCTTTCGTCGAGGCCGGACGCATGATCTATCAGCGCGCCTTCTCCAAGGGTCTTGCATGGGTGCCGTCGGGCCACATTCTGCGCCTGTCTCCCCCCATGATCCTGGATGACGACGTCGCTCTCAAGGGTCTTGACATCATAGAGGAATCTATCGCCGAGACCGAAAAGCATTTCGGATATTGATAACAGGCGGCACTGCACAGCACGGTACCGGCGCGTTTTGAGACGCCGGACGCGCTTGTGTACGATCCGCCGCAGATAAAGCAAGGCAGGACACCGGCAACATTGCAGTCCTGCCTTGTCGGTATTCTGTCCTCTCGTTCCCCTTTGACTAAACAAAAAGAGGAAAACAGCTATGAAAAAAACATTATGCATTCTGCTCACGATGCTGACCGTCACATCGCTTCTTGCGTCGTGTGCGTCCTCGCCGAGCGTGCCGTCGCGTGTCACGGTGACCTCCTCCGACGCCGCCGCTCACGCCGAGTGGCTCGAAAAGCGCGTGGGTGACTCACTGCCGGACACCGTCATCGGCATCGGCTCGAACGAAAAGTACGGCGTCGATATGAGCGCCTTCCGGGACGACGGATACATCGTTCGTGCGACACAAGGCGATACGCTGATCTTCGGCAAAAGCTCCGAGGGGCTTGACCGCGCCGTCCGGACCTTCGCGAAGGCTGTCGAAGCGGGCACAGCAGGTTCAGTCGATGTGACATACCACGAGGGATATCCCGTGAAGCGGCTCACTATCGGCGGAAATGACATCTCCGGATACGACATCGTCATTCCCGCGGGCGCCGACGATCTGACAAAACGCGCCGCATCCGAGCTGTCAAAATACATCGGCGATGCCTGCGGCTTTTATCCCACTGTTACAGACAGCGCCACGACGGACAGCGCCGACCAAAGGGCGATCGTTTTCGAGCCGATCACCGACGCCGATCCACGGTATGAGACGCTCGGCGACGAGGGCTTCTCGTTCTCGGTCGACAACGGCGGCTCACTTCACATTGTCTGCGGAAGATACCGCGGCGCGATCTACGGGGTCTACGATCTCCTCGAGCGGTATCTCGGATGGAGATTCATGTATGACTACGATCTCACCGTTGTGAGCTACCAGGCAGGCGTTTCGTGCCCGACGTACAGCACCTATAACGATGCGATGTATGACTCGATCGCCGACGCGGAGCACATCGACATCCCGGCGGACACAGACCTCACCGTAACGCCGTCCTTCACTTACCGCGACTCATACGGCGATCCGGGAATCAGAGGAGTATCCGGCAGCGCATACACACTCAAAGTGAAGGAAAACGGAACCCTGACCGAAAGCGCCGGATACGCCGTCGCGCAAAAGGCGTGCCACGGAATCAAAGCGGCGGCCAATTACATGCCGCAGTGGATAGGCTACAACCCCGCTCTCGGCGATGGGCAGCTGAATCAGCCATGCTTCACAAACCAGTACAACATTGAGGGTGCGATCGAGTGCTTTGAAGAACAGATCAACGCGCGCCTCGCCGCCGGGCAGGTCGTCGGCCGCGAGATCGTCGATATTGACGTCTCGCAAATGGACACCCCTAACTTCTGCACATGCAAGACCTGCATGAAGCAGTTCAGCGTCGACGGCAGCCATTCAGGCGCAGTCCTCGGCTTTGCGAACGCCATCGCAGAGGCGATCGCCGAGGACATCTCGCCTGATATCTATGTCAGCATCCTTGCATACTGGGGAACCTCCGCGCCTCCGAAGGTGACACGACCGGAGCCGAACGTAGCCGTCAGCTACTGCTACTACAATGACATCGGCAAGACCGCATGCTTCTCGCACTCAATGTCCGGCGAGGATTGCATGAACTGTCCGTATTCCTTCGGAAACCTGCTCGTCTCGAACGAAAAGTTCGCCGAAGAGCTTACAGACTGGTGCGATATGTCGACACGTGTCATCGTGTGGATATACCCCGGAACATGGACGGGCAGTCCGTTCCCGCGCATCTCGCTGTTCACATGGCTTGATTCCTTGAAATTCATGAAGGAGCTGGACGTATACGGCTCGTTCATATGTCCCGCGTACGGCACAGTCGCCGACGGCTCGCTCGCGTATATCCTGAGCCGACTGCTCTGGGACTGCGATCTGACCGAGGACGAGTATGAGGACATGCTCCGCGAATACTTCCGCCTGCAATACGGCGGCGCAGGAGATATGCTCTATGATCTCCTCGTTATCGCCGACCGTGCTCAGCCGGATGCATGCTGGTCAGGCAACGCCTTTACGGACATGAGGCTGACCGTGAACCTCGACTTCTACGATAAGAATTGTGACTACATCTTCGATCTGTTCGACCGCGCCGTGCGTCAGGCGGACACCTCGCTCCAGGAATACCGCGTGAGATGCTTCTCAATTCCGTTTATCTACACCGCCCTGGTTGCAACGTATGACCGAGATTATGTCTCAGGAGACGCCGCAAGCCGCGCGCTCTACGAACAGCGGTGGGCGGACTTTGCGTCCGATGCCGCCGACACCACAGTGCTCTTCGGAGGCGGAGTCGGAATACCCGAGGACTACGAGCTTTCAAAGGCTCACCCCGGCTCGCTCTCAGATTCAGAGCATTATGCGAAGGACTGGTATGTCAGAGGCAACGCCCAAAATCCATAAGCAAATCGCACCGCAAACCCATAAGCAAGTTACGCCCCCTAAGCAGTCACACCACAAACGTATAAACAGGAACAAAAGTTATGAAAAAAACATTTTGCATCCTTCTCACACTGCTGATGGCAGCATCTATGCTTTCGTCCTGTATGACGAACGCAGTATCCAACAACTCCCGCGTCACGGTAACGACCTCCGATGCAGCGGACTACGCCGAGTGGCTCGAAAAGCGCGTGGGTGACGCACTACCGGACACCGTCATCGGCATCGGCTCGAACGAAAAGTACGGCGTCGACATGTCGG
>CAYVUJ010000150.1:0-4260 GCA_964454825.1 uncultured Lachnospiraceae bacterium
GTACGCCTCGATCACCTCGGCGACGCGCTGTGCGCTCTCGTCGGAGAACACAAAATGCTCGCGGCATACCTCCAGTGGTCGGTCGGCCGTCCATGTGGGGACACTGTTGTATATTTCATTCGCGCACTCCCGCGTACCGAGCGCGAAAAACTGTGCTCCGGTCCGGTCCCTGAGATACGCCCGGCACGCCCCGCTGTCACGCAGATCCCCGGTCATGCCGCCGCGACCGCCGCGGCACGCTTCTCCACGGATCATGCACCTCACGGTATACATCACGGGAAGCTTGCCGTAGACCACCGCCGCGCCGTCCATCTCACGGCTCAGCGCACGAAGTGCCGCCGCACCGAGCTCCGGTGAGAGCGTCACCAAGCCGCCATCACAAAGCGAAGCGATAGCTCCCGCACACTCCGAATTCCAGACATTCAGTCTGAACGACGCATCCGCGACAGCACCGAGACGGCGCACGAAGTATATCTGACCGACCGAATGCACGAGCACGCGATCCCCCGGGCCAATCATCGCCGCGAGGCGACTCGCTGTCGTATCCGTCATATACGGCGGCAGGGAGGGATGCACTCCGAGACGCCGCGCCTCGGGTGTAAGCTCGTCATATGGGAGGTAGATCGCATCGAAGTATCCGAACGCCTCCGGAGGGATCTGCGCGGCGGCGGTGAAGCTGGCGGTGCGTCGCGGCGCGTTGCCTGCAACGCGCGAGGGCGCCGGGATATCCCCGAGCCGCGGGAATAGCACGGATGCTCCGCTGTTCTTCAAAGAAAGCTCATCGCCGCATTCTCCGGCGCCCAAAGGCATCGAAGATGCCCGCGACGCACCGTGACGCGGCCCCTTCGTCAGCGCCTCTGTCGCACGGCGGCGAAGCTCATTAAGCTCAGCGGCGCCAAGCCATACTCTGCCGTCCGTATCAAGCTCGAAACCCCTCAGCTCAAACGGTGTGCCACCCATACGTGCGATCTGCCGTTCGGCACGCTCAGCACTCAACGCCTCGCCCTCGGCAAAGGTCGAAGCAGTGTCGAGAGTCGCCGTCGCCGACAGCGAAGTGCCGTCCGTGAGGCTCAGAGACGGAACCTTTCCGGCGCGAAGCGTCAATACCGCATCTACGGCGACCCTTCTTTTCAGTCCGCCGAAAACCGGAGCACAAGGGGCGTCCGCACGGCGTACCCCGAGCATATCATTAAATCTGCCGCGAAGATATCCGTCCGTAAATCCCCGCTCGAAAAGCTCGGCAAGGACGGCGATCTCGTCGCTGTCGGCACCGCGTCTTTCGTCGAGGAGCCGACGGTACAGCCGTCCCACACCGTAGACGTAGGCGGCGTCCTTCTGCCGTCCCTCCACCTTAAGCGAACGCACCCCGGTGGATATGATCGCCGGGATATCCGGTGCATAGCACATATCCGCAAGCGACAGAAGCGCGCCGCGCTTCTTTTCGCATGCATACTCCATACGGCACGGCTGAGCGCACTCGCCGCGGTTTGCGCTCCTTCCCCCGATCACGGAGGACATCAGGCACTGTCCCGACAACGACACGCAATGCGCGCCGTGGACAAACGCCTCGATCTCCAAGCCGCTCTTTTCGCACAACTCGCCGAGCTGGGCAAGCGTAAGCTCGCGCGGCGCGACCGCCCTCGAAAAGCCGAGCTCAGCCAAAGCCCGTACATCGTACGAGGATACCGAGGTCAGCTGTGTACTTGCGTGAAGTTGGACCGAATCTCCGAACCGCCGGCGAAGCATCGCACAGAACCCGAGGTCCGCGGTGATGAACGCATCCACGCCCTCTGATATGAGCATCCCGGCAATGCGAAGCGCGTCCTCGAGCTCGCCACCGCGCAGTCGCGTGTTCAGTGCAGCATACGCGCGAACGCCGTAGGCACGGCACAGCCGGAGAGCCTGTACGACCTGGGCATCATCGAAATTCTGTGCCCGGGCGCGCGCGGAGTAAGAGCGGGCTCCAAAGTACACCGCATCCGCGCCCGCCTCTATTGCCGCCTCGAGAGCAAGCGGCGAACCCGCCGGAAGAAGAAGCTCCGGCAACGGCATTTGCGATATGTCGCAAAGCGGCTCGAGCGGCACGACATGACGCGCAAAGCGGCAGGCGTCCTCTGAGATTACATCATGGCACATATGTTTCCCGCGGTGCACGCTGTCACGGGATGCGCCGTTTGGGCGCACGCTGTCCCGACGCACGCTGTCCTTTTGCGGCGCCTTGTTTTTCCGGTTTTGGCGCTGTCGGTCGGACATATCAGCGGCGAAGCAGCATTTCTATCTGCTCCAGCTTCGATTTCGACGAATCGGTCTTTGCGTTCCCGGCGCTTTCAGCGCTCTCAGCGCGATCAGCGCCCTCGGCACTCTCCCCCTGCGTCTCGGCGGCCTCAGCGGATCCGTCGTCAGCCGTGTCGTCGAGCATGCTTATCATATCGTCCTTGTCATCCCTGACATCCTTTACGTTCTTGACACTTGCCCTCGGCCGCTCACTCGCCTCGCTCTTAGGTGCAACGGGCGCGTCGGCCTCGCCCACGGCCGCCGCATTTTCGGCATCGGCCTCGGGCGCATCCTCTTTCGCCCCCTCATCAATTCCGAGCGCGGATCTGACAGCATCCGGAGCATCGTCGCTCTTTGCCGCGATCTCCTCGCGCATACGCTTGAGATTCGCGTCGTACAGGGATATCTGCGCCTCCAGATTGCGGATGCGGCGCTCAGCCTTCGCGTGCTCACCGCAATAATCGAGCGCACACAGAAGCGCCGCGTCGAGCTTAGAGCAGCGCTTATTGCGGACGATGAGGTCATTTACGCGCTCGTTTATCTTCGCAACCGTGGATCTTACGAAATCTTCAGGCTCGTCCGATACGATCGTGAGCTGAATATCGGATATTTCGATGTCATAACGTTCTTTCACAGGGAATCTCCTCCGTATATTGAAATATATACAAATACTCAATATATATTATAAACCATTTGGAAGCGAAATGGAAGAGTATTTTCGAATTTTTATGAGGATATAATGTTTTTATCCTTGCATTACGCCACAAGGTGTAGTATAATGATGTAGGTGTGCCCGCGTCTGTGGATCACACCGCGACCGCTTAGCATGCAAAGGCCCTTTGCAATCCCCCGATACCAAGAGAAAGGACGGCGCCGTGAAGAGTTCCTCAAAATCAAGCAACAAGCTTCTTTGGACATTTCTGTCCCTCATCATCGCCGTGGCCACAATCGCAGCGGTCATATGGCAGTCCCGGACCTTCAAGCTGGAGAATTTTTTCAACTTTGTGAAAAATGCCTCTCCGGGCTACATCGCCGCCGCAGTCGTGTGCATGCTTCTTTTCATCTTCTTCGAGGCCGAGGCGCTGAGGGTCATCCTGAATTCCTATGCCAACCGGACAACGCTGAAAAACTGCATGTTCTACAGCGCAACGGACATATATTTCTCCGCAGTCACCCCATCCGCGACCGGCGGACAGCCTGCATCAGCGTTTATGATGATGCACGACGGCATCTCAGGCTCAAGTGCCACCGTCGCGCTTCTTGCGAACCTCGCGATGTACACGCTCTCAATCTTCGTGCTCGGGGCCCTCGCGATCCTGTTGTATCCCGCCGTGTTCGGCTGTTTCAGCCGCATGTCGCGCATTCTTGTGCTCATCGGCGTCATAACGCAGATAGCCCTGCTCACGTTTTTCATCCTGCTTCTTTGGAACAAGCATCTGTTGCGAAGGATCGTGATCGGTGTTGTCAGGCTCGGCGGCAAGCTGCATATCGTGCGGCGCGTTGACGAGCGCATCGAAAAGATCGAGACCTCTCTCGAAAGCTACTCCCGTGACGCTGAGGCTCTCAGGGGACACCGGCTGATGCTCGTCAGGGTGTTTTTGCTCAATCTCGCGCAGCGCGCATCGCAAATCGCAGTGACCGCCTTCGTCTTTCTTTCTTTCGGAGGGGAAGCGCGCGGCGCGCTGAGGATATTCGCCCTCCAGTGCTACGTAGTGTTGGGAGCATCGTTTATTCCGGTACCGGGCTCGATGGGCGTAACCGATTTTCTCATGATCGACGCTTTCGGGACCATGCTTCCCGAGGAGACGGCGACAAGCCTCGAGCTTCTTTCGCGCACGCTGTCCTTCTACTGCTGCATCGCTCTTTGCGCATTTTTCGTTCTAATCAGATTTCTTTTCTCAAAATCAAAAAAACAAAAAGTTTGAAAGATAAATCTTTCAAACAGCGTTTTGTGGCTTTCGCCACCGAAACGGCGGCGATTTTGCT
>CAYVUJ010000151.1:0-4235 GCA_964454825.1 uncultured Lachnospiraceae bacterium
GCTGGTTCAGGGTCACAGATGGAGGCAAGATCATGGCTCTCTTCCTGATGTCGCTGCTGTTTCTCTGGATCGGCTGTAAGCCGGAGAAACAGAAAGCGCTCCTGCACTATAGTACCGTTTCGGCAATATGTTATATTGTACCTGTGACGGCTGCGGCGTTGATGTTACATCAGACCAGGTTTTATGATTCTGAGTGGATCTGGAGTATCGTGCCTGTGACGATTACCGCTGCCTATGCGGGGACTAAGGTACTGGCTGAGTATTGGCAGGGCTTTCGCAGAGAGGCATGGCGAAAAGGACTGCCCGTGACGGCGGGGCTGCTGGCAGCGGCATTCCTGTGTGGCGGATTGAGTGATGCCGGTGTGGACAGGAAGAGTGAAAGGTCATGGAGGGAACAGACGGGAGCCATTCTGGAGGTTTTGCGGGCAGAGGATTCCGGAATGGAAAGCGGGGTCTGTATGTGGGCTCCCAGAAAAATGATGGAATACGCCCGCCGTCTGGATAGCATTATTCTGTTGCCTTATGGGAGAGATATGTGGGAGGAAGCATTGGGAGCATATTCCTATGATATTTATCCTGAAGAAATGGAAAAGATGTATCGATGGATGAGCCTTGTGGAGGAGACCTGCACGGAAGATGATTTTGACATAACAGATATTGTGGCGGAAAAGATGGAAGAACAGAAACTTTCTACGGGAGAATGTCTGGATGTGGCAAGACAGGCAGGAGTGAATGTGCTGATCCTTCCCGAAAATATGAATCATATGTTATTAAATGAGGTGATACGTTTTACTGGCGTCCAGCCAGAATATAGTTCGGGATATTATTTCTTTCAACTGTAGAAGAGAAAGGAACCGGGAGTAGTATGGGAGAGCTGGTAAGTATAATTGTACCGGTATATAATGTGGAGAATTTTATCGAGGAGACCATGAACTGTGTGCTGGCGCAGACCTATCCCGACTGGGAACTGCTGTTGGTGGAGGATTGCAGTAATGACAATACTGTCACTTTGATACAGCGATATATGGAAAAGGCCGGAGACACCAGAATCCGTCTGATCAGGCAGCCCTCCAATATGGGGGCGGCGCAGGCGCGAAACAGAGGGCTGAAGGAGGCAAACGGTCGTTACGTTTCATATCTGGACGCGGATGATCTCTGGGCGCCGGAAAAGCTGGAGAAAGAACTTGCGTTTATGCGGGATAAGGATGCGGCCTTTGCTTTCACCGGATACGAGTTTGCGGACGAGACTGGAAAGGGCACGGGGAAGGTGGTGCGTGTGCCGGAAAAATTGACATACAGGCAGGCGCTGAGTAATACCACTATTTTCACAACAACAGTTATGTTTGACTTGCGGAAACTGCCGAAAGAGCAGCTGGAAATGCCGGTCATGAAAAGCGAGGATACGGCCTTATGGTTCAGGGTGCTTCGCAGCGGAGTGACAGCCTATGGGCTGGATGAAAATCTGGTAAAGTACCGCAGGCCGGGAAAATCCCTGTCCTCCAATAAGCTGGAAGCGATGCGCCGGATCTGGAATCTGTACCGCAGGGCGGAGGGAATGAATGTCATAAGCAGCGCATGGCATTTCTGCTTTTGGGCGTTAAGGGCTGTGAAGAGAAGAATTTGAACTGACAGGTTCACGAAAGCGGGCGCAGGCCCAACTACGTTGAGTCATTTATGAAAATCATTGCACAGCAGTGAAAAGTGTTGAAAACACCGTTTCGCGAATGATGCAGGTGTGAATAGTAAGGATTTTTGGAGAAACAGAAGAATGAAAGCATTTTGGGAGGAGATCAGATATTTCTGGTCAGACAAATTCTATGTTGTAGTGGTATCTCTGGCGGCAGTATTCAGTTACGGATTTAAGATTTCCCATGAGACGATAGGAATTGATGATACATGTATTCCTCTGTATTTTGAGGAGGGGCTGGCGCCGGCAGTGGGGCGCTGGACATTGTATGTGGTCAATAAATTTTTTCACATTTCAGATTTTGCTCCCTGGATGACGGAATTGGCGGGAGTACTGTTGCTGCTTTTCGCGGCGACGGCCTGGTGCGTGATGTTTTCCCGAATCCTGGGCAGGGGAAAGTATATGGCGGGCTATACTTTTTTTGCGGCTCTTTTTCTTTCCTGTCCGCTGATTAGCGAAATCTATGTATATTACCTGCATAATGGCATCGGTCTGGCCTATTGCCTGACTGCCATAGGGTTGCTTTTGATGCTGAAAGTTATGGAACAGGGGACGGAAAAGAAAAAAAGACTGTCCTGTATCGTAGCTGCCGCGGTCATGTTGACAGCGGCTTTGGGCTGCTATGAATCCTTTATGATCGTGTTTGCCATGGGCATGATTATGGCGTTTATTCTGGTCAGGGGGTTCGCGGGTGTGGAGCGGAAGTACATTGCTTCTCCCTGGGCGTGGGTGGGGCTGCTGGCTGTAACGGCGATATTTGCCATAGGGCTTCGATGGCTGGTATTGAAGCTGATTCTGGGAATCTATCATATTGAGATTCCGGAGAGTTTCCGGGTGGAGTTTCGAAGCGTGTTTTCCTTCGCCGATATGAGTGCAACTGAATTTTTCATGATCTTTAAGCGACAATGGGTCAAATATTACCTGAATGCCTTTGCTTATCGCCCCATTACCGTATTAGTGCTGGGTATTGTGGCCCTGTTGGCGGTCTGTATGGTCATCGGTATTCGAAAAAAAGATATTTTCCTGCCGCTGGCAGCTCTGGCAGTGCCAGTCCTGCCAGTCTGCATGGTGATCATTGAGGGGAAAGATACCTACTACCGGGCCGCCCAGTATGTGCCTCTGGTCGGAGCTTTTGCGGTTTTCCTCCTGCTTAAGCTGGTGAAGGAAACCCTTCCCGGATTATGCATGACAGTGGGTACGGCGCTGGCTTTTATCCTTTTGTGGAATCAGTGTACGGAGATGAACCAGTGGTTCTATGTGGATTATATGAAATATCAGAATGCCAGGAGCGTGATGGAGCAGGTTGCTTATGACCTGGAAAAGGATTATGACACGGAAAAGCCTGTAATCTTCAGGGGAGCATATTATGTTCCTTATGGAATTACGAAAGACGCATATCTGGAATATGGTTCCGCGGAATATGGCTGGATCCGCAGACTGGGCGATATGGTGGATCCTCATCTGGTGGAAAAATATAATGCGGAAAACGGACATGGTTACGACTTTGCTGAGACTCCCGTAAACTCTACCTTGAGGTGGGGCGTCACCGCTTTTGACGGAACGGCCGCCCAGTTGGGAAACTTCATGAAGATGCTGGGACACAGTTTTAAGATTGAAACAGATCTGTTAAAGATAGATGAGGCGCAAAAAATTACGGAGAATATGCCTGAATTTCCGAAGACAGGCTATATTAAGGAGTGTGAGGACTACATCATTGTGAACCTCTGACAAATATTTTCAGGTTTTCTGTACGAATGTGGGAAAATGTGGTATACTAATTAAATGTATGTCTACGTTATTGTTTACGGCCCTTATTCCGCAGGGGATTTTGATGTGTTTTCATCAAAATCCGAGACAGCTGGCGTCAAAATGGGATAAAAAATCATTTTGTATGTATCAGTGCTGCAGTTCAGCAGAAGGCTGATCTGTAACGTATTTACACCGGAAATAATCGGAGGAAATAGATTTTGAGCGCAGTTACCAACGAAGAAAAGCTAAAAAAACTGGAAACATATAAACGACTGATCAATCTTGTACTGGTAATGATCTGCCTGGCTCTGGAGGTGGGAGATTTCGCCTATCACTGGCTGGTTCATTTTCAGTACAGCGTGGTAGAACAGCTGCGGGATTTCTGGAGAATGGGGCATTTTGCGGAAATAGGGTTTTATGCCCTTGTTCTTCTGTTTCTTTCCAATATGTATGGGGGAATGCGCCTTGGATATTTGAAAAACATGGAGTTGATTTTTTCGCAGGTGTTTTCCACTGTTCTCGCTAATATCATTATCTATTTCGAACTTTCCATTATGGCGCATCAGGCTTTTGTGCCAAAAGTATTTTTGATGATGATGACGGAACAGACGTTGATCGTGATCATATATATTAATGTGGCGAACCGTATTTATAAATCCATTTTTCCCCCCAGAAAGCTGTTTCTGGTTCATGGCTACAGGCCGGTGGAGAGTATCTGCAGCAAGTTTGAGAGCCGAAAAGACAAGTATGAGATCGCCAGGATCGTCCATATCAGGGAAGGTTATAAAAAGATCTGTAG
>CAYVUJ010000152.1:0-4234 GCA_964454825.1 uncultured Lachnospiraceae bacterium
CCGATTTTTATATCTCTTCAAAGTCAGCCGCGCCGTGCTTGCACAAGGGGCAGATGAAGTCGTCCGGGAGCTCGTCGCCCTCGTAGACATATCCGCACACCTTGCAAACATAGCCAGACTTGCCGTCGGTCTCCGGCTTCGGCTTCACATTCTCCTGATAGTATGTGTAGGACATCGTGTCCAGATCGCTGATCACGCGCGCCTCGGTCACATCGCAGATGAACATGCCGTGCGTGTCAAGATCGACATACTGGCTGACCTTCAGCGACATAAATGAGTTGATGTACCTCGGCAGGAAACGAAGTCCGTTGTCCGAACGCATTTCATCGATGCCCTCGAATTTGTCCGCCGCGCGTCCGCTTCTGAATCCGAAGCTCTCGAACACTGAGAACGGAGCGTCTGTCGACAGACAGCATACGTTCATTATGCCTGTCTGCTTGATCACGTGGTGTGAGTAATTCTCCTTGTTGATCGTCACCGCGATGCGGTTCGGAGAGTTTGTAAGCTGTGTGACCGTGTTCACGATCAGAGCATTGTCCTTCGTGCCATCGTTCGATGTTACGGCGTACAGTCCGTAGCCGATCTTGAACAGCGCGGACAGGTCGTTTTTGTCGGCGCTTTCTCCGTTTTGCGCGATGTACTCCCGGCACAGCTCAGCGGCAAGCGACTCGATCGCCGCAGTGCTCTCATCGTTCAGCGCGGATTTAATGTGTACAGTTGTGTCGGTGAAGGTGATGTTCTTCGATTTTTCAAACATCGCGCGCATCACCTTCGCCGCCATGGGCGCCCACGTGCCGTTTTCGATCAGAGCGACCGTGCGGTTCTGATATCCGCGCTCGGTGAGGTGGTTTATGAACTCACGCATGAAGGGGAATATCTCCGCATTGTAGGTCGTGGTTGCAAGAACCAGCTTCCCGTAGCGGAAAGCATCCTCAACAGCCTCCGCCATGTCGCACCGGGCAAGATCGTTCACAGCCACCTTCGGACAACCCTTGGAGCGCAGCTTATCCGCCAGAAGCTCGACGGCCTTCTTTGTGTTGCCGTATACCGATGTGTAGCAGATCACGATTCCGTCCGTCTCCACTCCGTAGGAGGACCACGTGTTGTACAGATCAAGGTAGTACCCGAGGTTCTCCGTCAGAATCGGCCCGTGGAGCGGACAGATAATCCGGATGTCGAGTGCGGCCGCCTTTTTGAGTACCGCCTGTACCTGAGCGCCGTACTTGCCAACGATCCCGATGTAGTACCGCCGCGCCTCGCATGCCCAGTCCTCGTCCGCGTCGAGCGCGCCGAACTTGCCGAAGCCGTCCGCAGAGAAGAGAATGCCGTCGGCGCTGTCGTAGGTCATCAGGACCTCGGGCCAGTGGACCATCGGTGCGGCAACAAAGCTCAGCGTGTGCCGGCCGAGCTCGAGCGTGTCGCCCTCGCCGACAACACGTCCGGTGATCTCGGTGTTGAAGAACTGCTTCATCATCGTGAACGCTTTGGCGGAGGATACAATCTCGGCATTCGGATAGGTCCGCATGAAATTGACAATATTGGCGGAGTGATCAGGCTCCATGTGCTGGATTACCAGATAATCCGGCGAGCGGTCCTTGAGGGCCGAGCGGATGTTGTCAAGCCACTCGTGTCCGAAGCGTGCGTCGACTGTGTCCATGACGGCGATCTTCTCGTCCAGGATGACATAGGAATTGTAGGCCATTCCGTTCGGAACGTCGTACTGTCCCTCGAAGAGATCGACGTCGTGGTCATTTACTCCGATATACTTAACGTCCTTTGTGATATCCATTTTAACAAACCTCCCTTAAAATTTTTCTGATAAAATCAAAGCGGAGACCGCATCGGTGCGGTCCCGGCCTTTGTTACAATTTATTCTGCGGGAACGAACTCGTCCTTTTCCGCACCGCAAAGTGGGCAAACGAAGTCGTCCGGCAAATCTTCGAAAGGCACACCGGCGTCGATGCCGTTATCGGGATCGCCGAGTTCCTCATCGTATTCCCATCCGCAAAGTTCGCACGCGTACTTCATTGTGTTGAAATCTCCTTTTGATTCATATGATTTTCGCTCCGAAAGGGTGATTGGCAATGTCATGCAACGAAAAATACCCTCTGGTGATAACAATTATACCATACGTTTTTCAAAAATCAATAGTAGATGCGAAGATTTTTACTAAATTTTACAGCATTGGGAGCTCGTTCTGGAAATGCCTGTGCGATCGGTCAGATCACGTAGAAATAAATGCTGAAAAACTGAAGTGCGCTTCCCGCGATCACAAACAGATGAAATATCGAGTGCATCCAGCGCTTCTTTTTTCCGAGATTGTACAGAACCGCGCCGATGGTGTACGCCACACCGCCTGCGACCAGGAGGATCACGCCGGGCAGCTCGACGGCGGCGAGAAATGGTTTGACGGCGATCACGATGCACCATCCCATGCCGACATAGCAAAGCATGGAGAGGCGTGAATATTTGTGCAGATCGATCGCGGTGAAAACGCAGGCTATGGCGCAGAAGCCCCAGACCGCACCGAAGATGGACCATCCCCATGCGGGTGATACGCGCCGCAGGGAACAGAGGGCGACCGGAGTGTACGAGCCGCCGATCAGGAAATATATCGTGCAGTGGTCGAGCACCTGCATGACCTTCTTTGCTGTCGGAGGACGCAGACCGTGATACGTGCTCGACACGGCATACAGAAGTATCAGCGATACCCCGTAGATCGAGGACGCCGAGCATGCCCACGGATCGGAGTGCATGGCGGAACGCACGACACACAGAACGAGCGCCGCTATGGACAGTGCGACCCCGACTGCGTGAGACATAAAGTTGAAGTTTTCTTCCGCCCTTGTGTAATTAGGCAGAGTGCGGTCTGCAAGCTTGCTGCGGTTCATAATAGTGTCTCTCCTCGTGATAAGTTTGATGTTTTTGGCGCTCCGGTGATTCCGGCACTCTTTGGGCGCGGCGGAGCACCTGTTTTCAGCCGAGTAATATAATGGGGGAGTATGCAATTTCTTACAGATTGCCCGGGCTGTGAAGGTATTATACGTCAAAGAACCGGTAGAAGCAACCTACGGTGCAAACTTGCTGCTCAACGCGGAGGAGAATGCGCGGATGCCCCGTGGTAGAGCACATCCGGGGTGTCGGTAGAGTGAAATCGCCCCTCTCTACTGACGGTAGAGAGGGGCGATTTCACATGTATGGCGGGTGTTTTGAGGCAAAACAAAAACCCCGCGATATTGTCGCGGGGAAAAGCGAGGTGGCGCACCGTACGCCAGGGGGAAACTTGGAAAAAGATCAAAAGGCATTGCGGGTCATTTGTGACACACAGCCAAGTGGAATAAAACGGCATTGAAACTGCCCGGAAGAATACGCGGGCGGATCATTTGCTTCTTACGTCGTCATCTCCGGAGAAGAACAGAGCAAGGGTACCCGGGCCCACATGAGCACCGGTGACCGGCTCGTACATTACCATCAGAATCTCCTTTGGAGGAGCGATATCGTTTATCGCCCTCGCGAGCGCCAACGCGTCCTTCTCACAGTCCGTGTGCGCGATGCCGACGGTCTGTGTCTCGGGGTCATTCGCGAGCCACGCGTATTTTTCAGCCATTGCGTCGATCGCACGGCGGCGGCCCCTGAGCTTTTCGAAAGCGACGATCTTGCCGTTTTCGTCACCCTTCAGGAGCGGCTTGATGTTGAGGACAGTACCCATGATCGCGCTGGCATTGGAGCAGCGTCCGGTCCTGCGCAGATGCATCAGATCGTCCACCATGAACACCTGATACATGCGGCGGCATGTCTGACGGACAATTTCCGCGCTCTCCTCGAGGCTCATTCCGGCGTCGCGGCATTCGACCGCCTTCAAAACCGGGATCCCTTCGCCGAGAGAAGCGCCGAGCGTGTCGATTGCCTCAATCTTGCGCTCCGGGAACAGCTTGCGAAGATGCTCTACTGCGGTCATCGCGGAGCGAAACGACGACGACACACCGGAGGACATGCTGATGAGCAGAACATCCTGCCCGGCCTCGAGCAAAGGGGTCATCGCCGAGGTGAAGCGATACGGAGGGATGAGGGAAGTCGTGACCTTCTCACCCTTGCGGATCATGTCATAATACTCCTTGCCGTTGAACGCTTCCGTATCGAGGCATATCTTTTCCTCGCCGTTCCCGAAATAGGAAAAGGGTACAATCTTCAGAGCGCAGTCATTAGCGAGTGCGGTCGGTAGATTCGCCGAGGT
>CAYVUJ010000153.1:0-4210 GCA_964454825.1 uncultured Lachnospiraceae bacterium
CTGTTCCCTCCCGCCTTTCCAGTTCCGCTATCAGATTTTTCCCGATAAATCCACCTGCACCAGTAACCAATACTTTCATAGCCTAACGATTCTCCCACTTTGCAATTTCATTCCGGATATAAGATAGGGTCAACAGCTTCTCTTTCACCTGCTCCACATCCATCAGCGTTGTATTGTTGGAATTAAATTCAGAGAGTTCTGTTCTCTTTATGTTTCCGTTCGTAAAATACTTGTCGTAATTCAATCCCCGCTTATCTGCGGGCACACGATAGAAATTCCCCATATCAATCGCATGAGCGCATTCCTCATTAGTCAGCAATGTCTCATACATCTTCTCGCCATGGCGGATACCGATTACCTTGATCTCACTGTCCACATGGAAAAGTTCCTTTACTGCCTGAGCCAATACTCCGATGGTGCATGCCGGCGCTTTCTGCACCATAATATCTCCACTCTCCGCATTCTGGAAAGCGTATACTACCAATTCCACAGCTTCTTCCAGACTCATAACAAACCGGGTCATGGAAGGTTCTGTTACAGTAAGCGGCTTACCCTCCTTGATCTGGCTGATGAACAAAGGAATCACAGACCCCCTGGAACAGAGCACATTCCCATATCTGGTACAACAAATGCTTGTCTCATCAGCAGACACGGTTCTCGCCTTTGCCACAATGACTTTCTCCATCATCGCTTTCGAAGTTCCCATTGCGTTTACAGGATACGCCGCCTTATCGGTGGACAGGCAGATCACTTTCTTCACTCCTGCGTCAACAGCACACTGCAACACGTTTTCCGTTCCCAGCACATTAGTCTTTACTGCCTCAATAGGAAAGAACTCACAGGATGGCACCTGCTTCAACGCTGCCGCATGGAAAATGTAATCAACGCCATGCATTGCCTTTGCTATACTCTGCGGATCACGTACATCTCCGATATAGAAATTTAATTTATTGCTGTATTCGGGGTATTCTCGCTGATAAAAATGCCGCATATCATCCTGCTTCAATTCATCTCTCGAAAATATACGGATCTCCCCAATATCCGTAGCCAGAAACCGGTTCAATACCGCATTTCCAAATGAACCGGTTCCACCGGTAATGAGTAATGTTTTTCCTGTAAACATAATTCTTCCTCTTTCCATTTTTCGTTGCATCTACAAGACATAACAAACATACAAAAGTGCATGTCTATGTCTTGTTCTACTCTTGATTTCTCGGCAAACCTGCAATTATTATACCAAATTGCTACATTTCTTACAATATTTATAATTTGGGTGAAAAAATTAATATGAAACATTCACTGTCTTCACTTCTTCAGGCGTATCGTTCAAACGGTATCTGATACTAACCACACCATGATCCTCTGGTGCAACAACAAACGATTTGTTGCACATAAATTCCTGAAGTTTATATGGTTCGCCCTCCTCCGGCAGTAAAGTTATTTCAAATTCCAAATTGGTATCGTTGGAAGAAACGATCTTACAATCTCTGATCAGTTTTCCATCCGCATCATAACTACCCCAATAACTGACTCCAAACACAGTGGGTTCCATATGATTGATCTTCTCCTCGACAGAATCATAAAACAGTTCTTCCTCTGAGATTTCACCATTTATCAAGTCCGCAAATACATTGCTGAAAGTTTCTGCACCATAACAGTTCAAATGATGTGGATCCATAAACAATTCCGAAACATTAGGGAAGTACTGTTCCTTGCATAAATTAAAATCATAGTATTCCACATCCGTATCCGCAATGATATTTTGCATATATTCAATATATTCGTCATAATTTCCGACGCCAGACAATAAAAAATCAGACACCGGCGTGGCCACTAGAGTCAATTCAATATCCTTCTTATCACAAAAAGCAATGATATCCTCTAATATATTTATCCAACTCTCCCGGATATCATTCAGGTTAATCGCCTTCCACCCCTGACTGGAAAAATAATTCCAGTCTTCTATCCTTTCATTATTTGCAATATATCCTTTTCCCCCATACCATGCCGAGTCATCAGTGACATATGTATAATCATAATTCTTGTAATCGTCTGTTCCCTTTGTTATCACCAGATAAGAAACATATTCGGCATTAAACAAATCCGTCCAGTTTCTCCTTGCTAAAATGAAACTATTGGGATAATGCTCTTTTGTCGATGCATTTAAAAGAAACAGAATTTTATCCAGTGATGGCCTTAAATAATCTGAAATGATATATGTCTGGGTCATCACCTTTCTGTCTTTATACGCTTCATCAGCAATATCATAGTAAAGTTCCAGATAAATATGTTTTATATCATTATACTTTGCCGCTTCCCTGATAATCATATATGAACCATCCAGATACTGAGAAGATGTGCCCGCATTGAATGTATTTGCTCCTAACTTCTCATCTAATATTTGTGGAATAAATGAACGGTAGCAATGTGAAGAACCGACAAACAGAACATCAATATTTTCCTGCTCATACATTTCATGAAATGTTATTCTGGTATAGGAAGTAGTATCATCTACCAAAATGTATCGGAAAAAACTTCCACAGCCTAAAAACAAAACCCAAAACGCCAGACATGAAACAATTCTCCTGATCATCCTTTTCATAGGTCAATCGCGTACCCTTTCTTAAAATTGAAAATATATAAACTGACTGCTGTCATAGCCCACACCATAGATTCCAAATAGTATGACAGACCATATCAATCCCAAATACAGAACCCATCTAAACAGCAGTGTCTGCTGACTGACCAAAGAAAATATACTTCTTCCCTGCTCATGAATACTATCAACTATTGCAAGAATAATGATTCCAGACATAAGTATGAACCAGTTCCCCCTGTCCAATCCAAGTGCATAAATATTCGCAGTCTGAAATGTGAAAAACATTTGTTGGAAAATGCCATAAACGTGGTACATATTATCTGCTGCAAAAAATACCCATGCGATATCTGTCAGGACAAAGGTACCTATTCTTCTCTCCAGCTTCTGGCTGAAAGAAAGGGAATAATCATGCCCTACCCCAAGCCGATTTACTATGTTCTCAAAAATCTGATAAAAAGCGTGAAGCAGTCCCCATACCACAAAATGCCAGCTTGCTCCATGCCACAACCCGCTGACCGCAAACACTATAAGAATGTTAACGTATTGTCTGGCGACTCCCTTTCTGTTACCGCCCAATGGTATATACAGATAATCCGTAAACCATGAAGTAAGCGATATATGCCATCTTTTCCAGAAATCCTTTATACCAATTGCAAAATATGGCTGTCGGAAATTCTGCATCAGGGAAAAACCCATCACCTTCGCTGCTCCACGGGCAATATTGGTATATCCTCCAAAATCACAGTATATCTGAAAAGCGAACAGAACAGACGCTATTGCCAATTCAAAAAAACCATACTCCCTGTAATCGCCATATACCTGGTTGACCAGCAAAGACGCACGATCGGCAATAACCAACTTCTGAAACAATCCCCAAAACATTAAAAGAAGTCCATCCCGGACGCGTTCAAAATCCCACAACTTCAATTTTTGAATTCCCTGTATCTGACTTAGCAGATTTCCTGATCTTTCGATCGGTCCGGCTACCAACTGTGGAAAGAATGAAATAAAAGTAGCATAATATCCAAAATGATGTTCCGCAGAAACATCTCCCTTGTACACATCAATAACATAGCCTAAAGCCTGGAAGGTATAGAACGATATACCTACCGGCAAAAGTAGATTCAAGGTTATGGGATTCATTTGAATTGCAAATAAACTAAAAAAGTATGAAACTGATTCACTGGCGAAATTAAAATACTTAAAGAAAAATAAGATTCCCAAACACAATATCGTAGTGCCTGCCAAAATCCATATTTTAATCTTTTTACTACGTTCATTTTCTAATAATCTGGCTGAAGCATAAGAGATTATAGTTGTAAAAAGAATCAAGAATACATATCTTGCATTCCAACTCATATAAAAATAATAACTTGCCACAAGTACCAAAAACCATCGAAACTTATGTGGCAAAGCCCAATATAATACAAATACTATTGGCAGAAAAACTATAAACGAAAATGAATTAAATAGCATTCCTTCATACGCTCCTCAATTATCATTTGATTTACTGATTTATTCAGAAAGAATATATAATTTATGGGGGGTCGAGCATCTCAATAAAAATCTATAATATTTTTTCCTAAATTGCAATAAAAATTTCCAGTTGTG
>CAYVUJ010000154.1:0-4195 GCA_964454825.1 uncultured Lachnospiraceae bacterium
AGCTTGGAAGGCTGGTGTTCTACCACTGAACTACACCCGCACGCTAAGTGCAATATATAATACCATATCCCGCACCGAATGTCAAGGCTTTTTTGTTTTTTTCTGCGATATATTTTCCAAAATTCGTGAAACGCCCCCGTGCGCCGGTCTTCAACGCCGATAACGCAGCGTCCGCAAGTGCGGGATGGGACGAAATCGGGCTGTACAGACCTCATTGAGTACCACCAACCCGCTCTCCCATTCAAAAGGTTTTGAACGGGAGAGCGAGGGGGCGCGAAAGGGAACTTTTTTGAGTTCGCACAACGAAGCGTGCAAGTTCACCCTCGCATATTCACATCATATCATCTCACGCGCCGTAGCGGAGAATGATCTCATCCTGGGATGTCTTGTCAAGCTGATTGAAGTACACCGAGAAGCCGCCGACACGCACAAGCAGGTTCTTGTGCTTCTCCGGGTGGATCTGAGCGTCCTTGAGCTCCTCGACATCGGCAGTGGTGATCTGCGCCTGCATGCCGCCGGTAGCGAGGAATGTCTCGACCAGCGCAATGATGTTCTCGCGGTCAGCCTCACTTGCGATCGTACTGCGCGGGATGCGCACATTGCAGGTCGTGCCGCCCAGACCGCGGCGCAGATTCAGCTTCGCCACGGAATTGAGCATCGCGGTGAGGCCGTTTATATCGCGTCCGGATACGGGCCCCATCGTGTTGCCGAGAGGCTCGCCGGTGTGACGTCCGTCCGGGAGCGCCCATGTTGCGCCGCCGTATGCGGTACCGCCCTGCAGAAGCGAGCATGCACCGAAGAACGGATCGGGACCGCGGAAGGTGGTGTACATTCCAGCCTCAGACCACAGCTTTTCGAGCACGCGGCGGGACATCTCATCCGCTCCGTCGTCGTCGTTGCCGAACTTCGGGACCTCCTCGAACATGCGGCGCATGTCCTCGTAGCCCTCCCAGTTCGCGGCCATCGCCTTCTCAAGCTCGTAGGGATCGACCTTCTTCTCGTCAAATACAAGCTTCTTGAGCGCATACAGCGCGTCGCCGCAGACCTGCGTTCCGGCGGTCTCGAGACAGCCGAAGTTGTAACGCGAGCCACCGTCGTCGAGATTCTTTCCCTTCTTCACACAGTCGTCGGTTGCGATCGACTTGACCATCTTGGAGAAGTTGATCGCGCGCACGCTTTGGCCGATGTTGGACAGCTCGACCCACGGACGCACAAAATAGGTGATGGTGTCGAAGAACGCCTTCTCGAAGTCCTCATAACGCGTGTAGTCGTAGATATGACCGGTAGGCAGACCGATGCGCTTCTTCTCCTCGTCGAAGCGGTTAATACCGTCGTTGAGAGTCAGCTCGAGGAGCTTTGCGAGGTTGATCGCACCGTCCTCACAGCCGAAGTTGGAGCGGCCGGGGATCTCGATCTCCTGACAGCCGAGCAGCGAGTAGTCGCGCGCATCCTCGGCGGGCACGCCGTAGTCGTTGATGAACGAATCGATCACGATGGTATCGGATGCGATCGAGGGATCACACATACCCTCGGACCAGAGACGAACCATGAGCTGGAGGAGCTCATGCGGGGTATCCTCGGCGATACGCACGGTCATACGCGGGTGCGAATCGTGGAAGATGGAGAGCACATGCAGGCAGAGGTACGTCACGTCGTTTGTGGCGTCCTTGCCGGTCTTGGGGTCGCATCCGGAGACGGTGATGTTGTGGATGCCGTTCTCGTAGAATTTCATCATCATAGCGGCGATGAGGCTGTCTGCTTCCTCCTCGTTCTCCGCCTTCGCCTTCTCGTAGAAGGGATACATATACTGGTCGAAGCGGCCGATGCAGTCCACCCAGTCCCACAGGCAGTAGAGCCAGTGGAGCTGGCAGGCTTCCCACAGGGTCTCTGGCGCGTCGTGAGAAATCTTGCGAAGTGCCGCCTCGCACTTTTCGATACGCGCGCGGTCATCGTCGGTCTCGGCCTCGGCGAGCGTGGCGTGGACGGCGTCTGCGTAAAGCAGAGCGTAATCGGTCAGACCGTCGCAGATGATCTTGAGCGATTGCAGAACGAGGTTGTTGCCGTGGACCTTCACGCTTTCGGCGATCTCGGCGCGGATGCCGTCAAGACCGAGGCGCAGGAGCTTCTCGTAGTAGGGGACGGTGTGTCCCTGATAGCCGCCGGTCCACCAGAGGCCGGTAAACGCGGCGTGGTTTGCGGGGACACCGAATATCTCCGTCTGACGGTCGTACATTCTGCCGATGTTGCCGGGATCAAAGCGGTCGCGCAGCTTCTCAAAGCGCGCATAATGCTCCTCGGCGCGGTCGCCGAAGATGTCCTTGTCCTTGAAGCCGTCGCCCCAGACCTGAAGGCCGTAGGAGAAGTGCTCGTGGATCGGGAGCCAAGGACGCGTTACACCGACGATCATATCGCCGGGATAGACCACGACAGGTGACTCGAGCCAGGACGCAACGATACCGTGCGCGAGCGCAAGCTCGTAGGTGTCGTATTTCTCGAATGAGTCAAGGAACGGGGTTATACCGTTGTGCCGCGGTCCTGTATTTGTACCTTCGCGGTTTCCGTGAGGGAGAACACGCGCTTTCAGATCGTCATATACCCGTTGCATGTTCGGGGAGAAGGAGTAATGCTCCTTCCAGGATGTTACGTTTTTCAAATTAAGATTTCCGCCTTTCAATATGGAATGACGGTGCGTGGAACATTACACACCAACTCACGGTTAATGATATCAAAATCGCGCGCCGTTGTCAAGGGGGAAATGCAAAAAAAGTCAAGCACAATGAAACACGGCGGGCGGCTGTCATTGATGCAGAGATCGGCGACGCGCGTACAGTTCGTGCGACGGCACGGCCGGTGAGGTGCGCAGCTTTGGATATCGCGCCGTGCACAGAGTTTTTTGAGTTTTTTCTCAAAACGCCTTGAAGTTCCGCCGAACTTGTGATATAATCCAATAAACGCACATAAACGGAGGCAGAGATGGCAGAAAAATTTATTCCGGGGACGGTTGTGCCCGAGGGTGACTCGATGCGCGGCGGGATGTTCGCACTCCTCAAGCCGATGATCGCGGCGACGAACGGGCTGACGCTGGCGCAGGTCTGCGCGATCACGGGGCTGGAGACTTCCACGATCCAGAACTGGGTCAAGCGGGAGTTTGTGGCACATCCCGAAAACAAAAAGTATTACGACAAGCATCTGGCGCGGATACTGATAATATCAATGATGCGCGATTCGCTGAGGATCGACGATGTGGGCGAGCTTATGCGCATGATCAACGGCGACGCGACCGACGAGAGCGACGACCTTATCCCGGAGTCGGAGCTGTACGACTGCCTGTGCGAGATCATTGCGGCGACCGTGCCGGGACAGAGCGAGGACGAGATGCGTCCGCTGATCGGCGCGGCGATCGGGCATTATCACACCCGCGGCGAGAAGGCGGTCGAGCGGCTGACGCTCGCGATGCTTGTCATGGTCAACGCGTATCATGCGTCGGTGCTTAAGCGCCGTGCGGAGGGGTATATGGAGACGCTCCGTTCCGTGAAATGAAAAACGCCGCCCGAAGGTGACGTTGTGACGTTGTATAAATCAATATGGTACCGCCGTGAGCGGACGGATAACGTTCGGCTCGCGGCGTTTTTTGTTTTTCATCCAAACGCCGGGGGGCATACAAACATCCCGAAGCCGCGGCGCTTTTTTTGATGGACGGTGCTTTGCCGAGCACTGCTCCATCAATACCGCCGCTCTGAGAACTCTCCGCGCCGGAGGACTCAGCGCTTTCCGCGTGTTTTGCGCTTTCGATGATGGCGTTCGGGCTTCGGTTTGGGTTCGACTTTGTATCCGTCGACTATCTTCTTATTCCAATATCTATTGAGCAGCCGCTTGGTGCGCCGAGTCCTTCGGATGACACCATTCATATAGAAGCGCCGCGAGCCCTCGACTTTCCCTCTGATCTCGTATGTGCGTGAGAAGATCAGGTCGAGGATAATGCTGCGGCGGTACCCCCCGCGGTCGTCCGAGGTGCGGATGGAGCTGACGTTTTGCCAAAGATAGCGCTCGTTCGGGAGGAAGAAATAGCACAGGGATATACCGTCGCTGTCAAAGACGTATCCGAACGGCATGAGAATGGCGGGGACGAGTGTGAAAACCGCCCCTAAGCTACAGAGTCCGATTCCCACGCCGATATCGCCTTCGTCAAACATTG
>CAYVUJ010000155.1:0-4167 GCA_964454825.1 uncultured Lachnospiraceae bacterium
CTGACAATGGTCTCACTCACCGCGTTTCTCGTTTTCCTGTCTATGCTGTTTCAGAGTAAGGCGGGCGGATCTGTCGCTGTTCTTGTGCTGGCGATTCTGCTCTTTTACTCGGCAATGACTATTCCGACCGCATTAAGCGTGCCGGAGTATCATGAGAGTTATGACGTGTCGGTTATTGATGAAGAGACAGGCGAGATGGTGCTGAAAACGGAAACGGTTAAAAATCCGCATTATGTCGATGGCATCAGGCGCGATATCTATGAATTTTTAAACGAGGCACTTCCGGTCAATCAGTTTTATCAGATATCTATGAGTGATGAATCTCATATCGCCATCATGGCGGCATATTCGGCGGTTTTGATAGTTCTGTCAAACGGAGTCGGGATGTTCTTGTTCCGCAGAAGAAATATAACATAAAATGAAAGGGTGGCGGTGTCGTGTTCTGGCTTGGCTTGCTGTGTGCTTTTTTGGGTGTGTGCGTTGTCCTGCTCATATGCAAAATAGCGGTAATGAGGAAAACGGCAAATGAAATACGTCTTTTGTTTGCCGAAAAGCTGCATGACGACACCAACACCGTTATTACAGTCTCAAGCTCGGATAAGGCGATGCGCGCCCTTGCAAACGATATCAATGTACAGCTTTGTGAGCTGCGCAGGCAACGACACCGCTTTGTGAAGGGCGATACCGAGCTGAAAAACGCCGTTACAAACATATCTCACGATCTGAGGACGCCGCTCACCGCCATCAGCGGGTATCTGGAGCTTCTCGACAAGGCGGAGAAGAGCGATACCGTCACGAGGTATGTCGAGGTGATAAAGAACCGGACGGAGCTGCTGCGCTCTCTGACGGAGGAGCTGTTCCGGTATTCGGTGATCACCTCGCCCCAGTACGACGCCCCGGCGGAGCAGACCGACGTGGGCGCGGTGCTCGAGGAGAGCATTCTGAGCCTTTACGCGTCGTTTGAGGCGCGCGGGATCGTCCCGGATATCCATCTCAGCGAGCAAAGGGTGGTGCGCACGGTGAACCGCGCCGCGCTGTCACGGGTCTTCTCGAATCTGCTCGGCAACGCGATGAAATACAGCGACGGCGATCTGGAGATCATCCTGACCGAAAACGGGGACATTACATTCACGAATACGGCGTCCGGTCTCAGCGAGGTGCAGTTTGAGCGGCTGTTCGACCGATTCTATACCGTCGAGAACGCGAGGAAATCGACCGGACTCGGCCTGTCGATCGTGAGGGTCCTTGTCGGGCAGATGAACGGAACGGTCTGTGCCGATTATCAAAACGAGCGGCTGAGCATTCGTATTTCGCTCCCGGGGAGCACACCGTAAGCGAAAGCGGGAGCATGTGCCTCGCGTGCGTCAGTGGGGCTTGACATTTGCTTTTGGATATGCTACAATACTGAAAAACAAGAAGAGAGGTGAAAAAATGAGAAAGTAATTTGCTTTTGATCACATGAATCAAGTATGCAGTGAGGCGGTAATGCCGATACTGTTTTGTCATGTTGCCAAAGGTAAATTGCATTCTCATGCCTCTCTTTTTTACGTGCACATTTCCAGTGCGCGGGATCTGTGTGTGACGGTATAGTTCCCGTCCTTTTCGAATATGAGGCTATAGGTATGTATAAGGAACCGTTTGGCAACAAGCGGTTCCTTTTTACAGGGCCGGGAAAGGAAGGTATATATGTCACAGATAAGCGTAAACAATCTGACCTTCGGTTATGAATCAAGCGTTGATAACGTATTTGAAAATGCTTCGTTTACCGTTGATACGGACTGGAGGCTCGGCTTTATAGGGCGCAACGGCAAGGGGAAAACGACATTTCTGAGTTTGCTTCTCGGAAAGTACCCATATAGCGGGTCTATAGATGCAAGCGTGGATTTTGAATATTTCCCCTATGAGCTTACCGAATATCAGATGCAGCTGCCCGCCGCCGATTTTATCGGGGAAATCAGACCCGGATGCGACCTCTGGCGTGTGATTTGCGAGCTGTCACAGCTCGGGGAGGACGCGGATATCCTTTACAGACCGTACGACACGCTGAGCTTCGGAGAGCGCACGAAGATCCTGCTCGCCGTTTTATTCTCCGGTGAAAACGACTTTTTGCTCATCGACGAGCCGACAAATCATCTGGACCGGGCGGCAAGAGAAAGCGTCAAGACGTATCTCGCCGCCAAAAAGGGGTTTATCCTCGTCTCCCACGACCGTGATTTGCTGGACGCATGCATCGACCATGTTCTCGTGCTGAACAGAAAAACGATCGAGGTTCAGCGCGGCAATTTTTCAATCTGGTGGGAGAACAAAGAGCAAAAGGACCGCTTTGCCGCCGCCGAGGATGAAAAGCATCGCGGAGAGATAAAAAAGCTGAAACAGGCGGCAAAGCGAACCTCGGCCTGGGCGGACAAATGCGAGCGCTCCAAGATCGGGGTCGATCCCGCAAAGAATCATGACAGACCCGTTAATGCGAGAGCGCATATAGGTACCAAAACAAAGAAGATGCAGAGCAGGGCAAAACAGCTTGAAAAAAGAATAGGCCGTGAAATAGAGGAAAAGGAAGGGCTTTTGCAGGATCTGGAGGAGGTGTCGGATCTGAGGCTCACACAGCTTTCGCATCACAAGCGAAAGCTCGTAAATATAAAGGATTACAGCTTTCGCTACGCCGGAGCGGACGAGAGTGTGTTTTCCGGTCTGACTTTTTCGGTGGAAACGGGAGAGCGCATCGCTCTGCACGGAGCAAACGGATGCGGTAAAACAACAATTATCAGGCGCATTTTGCAGCAGGCCGGCGTGTGCGGTGCCGACGCTGCGTTTTTCGAGCAGGGGGAATGTGAGGTTGCCCCGGGGATCGTGATCTCATATGTCGGGCAGGATACATCGGTCGTGAGAGGCAATATCCGGGAATACTGCGCTGAGCACGGATTTGATGAGAGCTTGTTCTGCACAATGCTCAGAAAGCTTGATTTTGAGCGCGATCAGTTTTTAAAGGATATGGAAAACTATTCAGCGGGACAAAAAAAGAAGGTTCTGCTTGCCTCAAGCCTGCTGACGAAAGCGCATCTTTATATTTGGGATGAGCCGCTGAACAATATAGACGTCTTTTCTGTAATGCAGATCGAGAAAATGCTTATGAAATATCAACCGACGATGCTGTTTGTTGAGCATGACGTCAGATTCCGCCGGGAAGTTGCGACGAAGGTTATAACGCTGTAAAACGCAGGGCCTCCGGGAGTTTATGTGCATTAACAAAGCGCAGGGCGAAAAAGCATGCCGCCGGGCTATTTTACATGTTGTTTATATCTTGTTGAATACTTGATGCACGGCGCGGTAATATAATATTGTCAAAAACGGAGGTGTCGAACAATGAAACACAAATATCCGGGCGTTCTCAGAGCGTGGCTGTCTCTCGTCCTCAGTGCGGTTACGGTCCTCTCACTCGCATCATGTCAGGCAGATCCCGAGACCTCGATCGTGAAGAACAAGGATCTGGACAAGCTGATCGAGCAGGCTCAGAATGTAGGAACTGACAATGTGGGAATGGAGGAGCTTGTTGATAAATATGATACATACCAAGCCTCACTGGAGGATGACAAGCTCGGTGTTACGGTAAATGTTGATGCGAGAGTCGATATTCCGAAGGCCGAAAAGATGTCGGTAATGCGCGTGGAGCAGGCTGGCATCACGCAGGAACAGCTTGACGCGGTGCGGCAAGCGCTTATCGGCGATACAAAACTGTATGACGGAGCGTCGCTGTACGAAAAAACGAAAACGATAATCGAACAGGAAATTTCGTATTGGCGTGATTGTATCAATAATGTTAAGAGTCAGACTGATCTGAATCCTCCCGGAAAGATCGACGAGGACGTAAAGAAATATCAGGCTAAAATCGATGAGAATCAGGCGGTGTACGATTTGGCTCCGGATGAAATTCAGCCGTGGAAATATCCGTCCGACGGAAAGATAAAGCCCGTAGCCGAGCTTGCGGCGTCTTATCCACTTGCATATGAAACGGTTAATGATATCTCCTCGGAGGGCGATGTGTTCCGTGCTGTCGGGCAATATGACGGCGATTTTGTTTCCCTTAGTGTACTCAATACCGCTAACTGGGGCAATTGCATCAGCTTTTGCAGAGATTCTGTCGGTATTATATTAAGCGACGGAGTTGTG
>CAYVUJ010000156.1:0-4090 GCA_964454825.1 uncultured Lachnospiraceae bacterium
GCCCGCCTCCTTTGCAAGTGAGAGCGCGTCAATCGCATCCACGTCGATACCGCGTGCGGCGATCTCATCAAGGATACCGTGCGGGTACTCAGCCTTGCCGATGATCACAGGCATCGGATCGATCTCCTGTGTATTGACCACCAGTTTTCCGGAGGGAGCAAGGTACTCAACGGCACGTCCTGCCTCCAGAAGCTCGAAGGCGATCACATGATCCGCCTCGCCGAGGTCGACGATCGGCGAATACACACGGTCTCCCCAGCGGACATAGGTCACTACCGAACCGCCGCGCTGGCTCATTCCGTGCACCTCGGACACCTTGACGTCATAGCCCTCGCCGACGAGGACACGCCCGAGAAGCTTCGATGCAAGCAGAGTTCCCTGCCCGCCGACTCCTACTATCATTGCATTCACGGTTTTCATATTCTCACTCCCCCTTCACGATCGCATCAAATGCACAACGCTGTGAGCAAACGCCGCATCCGACGCAGAGCGACGCGTCGATCGCCGCCTTGCCGTCCTTCATCGAGATCGAAGGGCATCCGAGCCCCATACAGCGCTTGCAGGAACGGCATTTATCCGCGTCCACCGCAAGGGACGGCGCGGTCTTGACATACTTGAGAAGCACGCACGGACGGCGTGAGATGATCACCGACGGCTCGTCTGCCGCAAGCTCCTCCTTAATAACGCTCTCGCATGCCGCCAGATCGTACGGATCGACGACGCGCACGCGCTCAATGCCAAGCGCGTGGCAGAGCGCTTCGAGGTCGACCTTCGCCGCCACGTCACCCTTTATATTGTATCCGGTGGTGGGATTCTGCTGATGTCCCGTCATTCCGGTGATGGAGTTATCGAGGATTATCACCGTGGAATTGCTCGCATTGTACGCGATATTCACAAGGCCGGTCATCCCGGAATGCATGAAGGTGGAGTCGCCGATGACGCACACGCTCTTCTGGCTTGCCTCTTCGTCCTGTGCCTTGTTAAAGCCGTGGAGCCCGGAGACGGACGCGCCCATACACAGTGTGGAATCGAGCGCATTGAGCGGCGGCTGAGCGCCGAGCGTATAGCAGCCGATATCCCCGAGGACGGTGATCTTATTCTTCGCGAGAACATAGTATATGCCGCGGTGCGGGCAGCCGGAGCACATCATAGGCGGACGTACGGGCACGTTATCAAGCGGCCCCGCCGCCGCGCTGTCATCGCCGGACACACCGAACGCCATGGCGATGGAGCGCTGGGAGAACTCGCCCACAGGCGAAAAGCGCTCCTTGCCGACACATTCGATCCCGAGCGCGCGCACGTGCTCCTCGATCACCCCGTCAAGCTCCTCAATGACGTACAGCTTCGACACCTTCGATGCAAAATCCGCGATCAACCCGTCCGGCAGGGGATTGACAAGCCCCAGCTTCAGAACGGACGCGCTCTCGCCGAACACCTCCCTGACATACTGATAGCAGGTGCCGGAGGTGATGATTCCGATCGCGCTGTCGCCAATCTCCGCACGGTTGTAGGGAGACGTCTCGGCATACTCCGCGATGGCGCGCGTGCGCTGTTCGACATACGGATGCTTTTTCTTTGAATACGCGGGCATCATTATGTACTTTTCGGGATTCTTCACGTAGGGCTTTTTCTCGATCTCCTCACGCTCACCGAACTCCACGAGAGACTGGGCATGCGCGACGCGCGTACACATACGGATGAGCACCGGAGTGTCAAAGCGTTCGGAAAGCTCAAACGCACTGCGGGCGAATTCGTACGCCTCGGCGCTGTCAGACGGCTCGAGCATCGGTACCTTCGCGGCGATCGCATAGCGGCGGGAATCCTGCTCATTCTGGGACGAGTGCATCGCGGGATCGTCCGCAACGCAGACGACAAGTCCCCCGGTGACGCCGGTGTAGGAGAGCGTGAACAGCGGGTCGGCCGCCACATTCAGCCCAACGTGCTTCATCGCGCACGCAGAGCGCACGCCCGCAAGGGACGCGCCGAAGGCGACCTCCATCGCGACCTTCTCATTCGGCGCCCACTCGGCGTGAACGTCGTCGTACTTCGCGACAAACTCCGTGATCTCCGTCGACGGAGTTCCCGGATAGCTTGACATGACCGAAACGCCGCCCTCCCAAAGTCCGCGGGCGATCGCCTCGTTGCCGATAACAAGTTTTTTCATGATATATTACCTTTCAAAGTGATCCTGTTTTATTGTTTTTTGATGATTTGACCATTGAAATCCGAGCAAAATCGGTGTATAATCTTCTTTAGACAGCAAGATAACGGGAGGCTATCATGATCATAGATTTTCACACCCACATTTTTCCGGACAAGCTCGCACCGAGAGCGACGGCACATCTCGCCGAGCTCTGTCACGAGACGCCGACCACCGACGGCACGGCAGCCGGGCTTCTCTCCTCGATGAAACGCGCGGGCGTATCGGTTTCGGTCGCACTCCCGGTCCTCACGAGGGTCGAGCAGTTCGACACCGTCAATGAATACGCCGCCGAGATATCGAAAACACGCGGTATAATTTCCTTCGGCGGCATCCACCCCGACGATGCGCAGATCGACGAGCATCTCGACCGCATCGCCGCTCTCGGACTGCGCGGGATCAAGCTCCATCCGGATTATCAGCACACCTTCGTGGACGATGAGAAGAATATCCACGTGATAAAGGGCGCGGTGGAACGGGGCCTGATCGTCTCCATCCACTCCGGCTGGGATTCGGGGTACCCCGAGATCCTCCACTGCTCCGCCGAGCGCGCGGCGCGCATGCTCGATCTGGTGGGAGAGGCAGGACGCGACCGCATTGTCCTTGCGCACTCCGGCTGCTGTCGCTATGGCGATGAGGCGATCGAGTATCTCGCCGGACGGGAGGTATACTTCGACCTCGGGTACACGCTGTGGTACGATAAGCCGGAAGATACAGCGCGTGTGATCCGGGCGCACGGCGCTCAGCGCGTTCTCTTCGCCACGGACTGCCCGTGGAACGATCAGGCGGATGATGTGCGCCGTCTCTCCGAACTCGGACTCAGTGAGGATGAGCTCGAGGCGATCCGCTGGAAGAACGCCGCGCGGCTTCTCAAAATGAGCGAAGAAGAGCTTCGCGCGCACTCGGTGTAGGGCAACACCGCATTGTGGGAACTTAAGATGCGCTCTTGGGTGGATTCTGGAGGTTCGCTTCGCGAACTCCGAAAAAATCCCCCGCCGCGCGGGCATCCCCCCAAAAACTTTTAAACAATTTTCACGCAGATCTGAGTGATAACTATGGTTTAAAGTTTTGATCAAACTTTATATTGGACATGCCTCGCCGACATCTTCTCTATATTGTACATCAAATTCCGACTATTTTCAAGTGGTAATTAAATATAACAGCAAACCGCAAGATATTGTCAACCCAATTTCAAAAACAGGTTGACAATGTCTTTTTTTAGTGGTAGAATATAAAAAAACGGTACGCACATTGACGAATGCGAACCGGATAAAGTGAGGTACCAAAATGTCCGAAAGAACGAAACGAAAACTGCCGCGCGCGCTGATCTGCTCGTTGTTTGCGGCGATCCTCTGCGTGATCTCACCGCACGCGATTCCGATGACGGTACCGCTGACACTTGCGACGCTTGGGATATACGTGTGCGCGTGTTCTCTGCCGCCGTCAATGAGCACGGTGAGCGTCCTGCTGTATCTTGCGATCGGAGCTGTCGGAGTTCCGATTTTCTCCGGATACAGCGGCGGCATCGGCAAGCTGGCGGGGCCGACGGGCGGGTATCTTGTGGGATACATACCGATGGCGCTTGTGATATCGCTCACGGTGACGCTTCTTGTGCACAGGCAAAAGCGTCCGCCGATTGCAGTCGATATCGCGATCCGGATGGTCGCCTGTCTGCTCGGCACGGTCGTGCTGTACGCATTCGGGACATTGTGGTATGTGGTCCAGCAAAAGACCACCTTCGCCGCCGCGCTTCCGATGTGCGTTTTTCCGTTTCTTCCGGGAGACACCGCAAAGATAGCCGCCGCCGCGCTGATCTCACGAGCACTCGAGAAGGCGCTCGGCACACAAATTGGGAGGTAGGGAAAAATGCCTCCGGCGGGCCGCTTTTTG
>CAYVUJ010000157.1:0-427 GCA_964454825.1 uncultured Lachnospiraceae bacterium
AATTCGCCTAGCGGACACGGCAGACATCGTCGTTTTTAGACTGATACAATCTTCTTACAACATAGATTATATCTCCAAAGTCCAAAAAAGCACATAGCATATTACAAAAAAGCAGTAAAAAATCGCATTGTTTTCAACGGTATCTCAGCGCCACCTGACGGCGGCGCTGAGATACACATTGAGATTCAACAGAGATTTTTAGTCAGCAGGAAGACTATCTTTGTAATCAACTCCGCTCGCTACACTGATGATGGTGTACTTTTCGTTACCAATTGTAAGTTCAATCCAACCGGCCGCGTTAAGATTACCAGCATTCGGGTCCTTTATATTATTTACTCTCAGGATAATTGCGTTGGTTCTCATTGACGGGTCTACTTCCAACGCGTCCTTAAAATCATTCCATGTGGAATTGGATTTTACGTAGTAG